>NZ_CP028922.1:3922500-4180000 GCF_003060825.1 Paenibacillus sp. CAA11 | reverse complement strand
AAATCATTCGAAGAGTGCAAAGGCAAAAGGGAGCTTGACTGCGAGACTGACAAGTCGAGCAGGGACGAAAGTCGGGCTTAGTGATCCGGTGGTACCGCATGGAAGGGCCATCGCTCAACGGATAAAAGCTACCCTGGGGATAACAGGCTTATCTCCCCCAAGAGTCCACATCGACGGGGAGGTTTGGCACCTCGATGTCGGCTCATCGCATCCTGGGGCTGAAGTAGGTCCCAAGGGTTGGGCTGTTCGCCCATTAAAGCGGTACGCGAGCTGGGTTCAGAACGTCGTGAGACAGTTCGGTCCCTATCTGTCGTGGGCGTAGGAAATTTGAGAGGAGCTGTCCTTAGTACGAGAGGACCGGGATGGACGCACCGCTGGTGCACCAGTTGTTCCGCCAGGAGCACAGCTGGGTAGCTAAGTGCGGAAGGGATAAGCGCTGAAAGCATCTAAGCGTGAAGCCCCCCTCAAGATGAGATTTCCCAATTAGTAAGACCCCTTGAAGACGACGAGGTAGATAGGCTGGGGGTGGAAGTGCAGCAATGCATGGAGCTGACCAGTACTAATCGGTCGAGGGCTTATCCTAAAATGACCCCACAAAGTGAAGAAAAGGCTGATGAAGCTGATTCCGAGTACTTTGCGGGGACTCCGAGAAGATCTAAATCACAATTTCGTTTCGTATCCAGTTTTCAGGTGATTAAACATCTGAACAATTGTGGGTTAATATCAAGATTTGATATTTACTCGCAGGCTGTTTTTGAAGGTGGGTTATTTTCCTTGATGAATTTCAGGGAGCGATAGCGACCGGAAAAAACCTGTTTGGTGGCGATAGCGGAGGGGTTCCACACGTACCCATCCCGAACACGACCGTTAAGCCCTCCAGCGCCGATGGTACTTGGACCGCAGGGTCCTGGGAGAGTAGGACGCCGCCAAGCGAATATAAAGAGCATTGCTGATATTACATCAGCGATGCTCTTTTTGTATATCTGAAAGATAATTCCACACATAGAAAGCCCGAAGGAACAGCATAGTACATATATAAGCCAAGAAAGGGGAGCAAAGGATGGAGCATCCGGAGCGTGGGTTCCTAATTTTGCAAAGGAATAGATGATTACCCGAATCGTGAAGCCATCGACAACAGAAGTCTCGATTGTTGAACGAATTCGTAAGGATGCTGTCAGCTTCCGTGATCTCAGTGATCTTGACCATGTGATTCAGGCTGTGGGCGATGCACGAATTGTATTGTTGGGCGAAGCCACACACGGAACTTCTGAATTTTACAGCATCCGAGCAGAACTATCGAAGAGGCTTATTGCCGAGAAGGGATTTCAGTTTATTGCAGTAGAAGGGGACTGGCCCTCCTGCTATGAGGTTAACCGATACATCAAAAACCTGGATGGGAACACAGCAGAGACGGCGGCAGATGCCCTGCAGGCATTTAACCGCTGGCCGAGCTGGATGTGGGCTAACAAAGGGATTGAGACATTTGCAGAATGGCTGCGTCATTACAATGCGGAACAAGCCGAAGGCGGTAAGATAGGATTTTACGGATTGGATATGTATAGCCTGTGGGACTCAATACAGCAGGTCATAGGTTATTTACAGCGTACGGGTTCTCCCGTGCTGGACACAGCGCTGCAAGCCTTTTCCTGCCTGGAACCTTACGGAGACGATGCTCAATCCTATGGAATATCTGCTGGGCTGCTGGGAGAAGGATGTGAAGAAGAGGTCATTCACCTGCTGAATGAGCTAAATGCATCCAAACATGAACATCTCCAAGATGAAGGTGAGCTGGATGCTAAGGTAAATGCAATGGTAACCCTTCATGCGGAACAATACTATCGGACAATGGTTAGAGGAGGACCTGAGTCTTGGAATATCAGGGACTACCATATGGCAGATGCTCTTCGGCAGGTCCTTGACTATCATGGATCTGCGTCCAAAGCGATTATTTGGGAGCACAATACGCATATTGGAGATGCTCGTGCTACAGATATGCAGCAAGCAGGGATGATTAATATCGGCCAGCTGGTACGGGAGCAATATGGGCGCGGCAATGTATTTAGTATTGGATTTGGCACACATCACGGAACCGTTATTGCGGGGTCGGCATGGGGAGCACCTGCTGAAGTAATGAGGGTGCCTGAGGCTAGAACTCACAGCTGGGAAGATATGATGTTCCAAGCCGGGCAAGGCTCTGACCAAATTCTGATGATGAACCCCGAGAGACAGGCAGAATTCAATCAAACGCTAGGTCACAGGGCTATTGGGGTTGTATATGATCCGCGTCATGAGTCGGGGAATTATGTTCCCTCACAAATGGCAGAACGCTACGATGCTTTTATCTATGTGCATGAGACGCATGCATTAGAACCGCTTTCGGTTGAAGGTACTTAAATAAGTAGTAACACAAAGGAGTAATAAGGATATATATAATCCAAGTACAGGAGGTAAGCTTATGAGCAACAAAATTGAAGCCATTCGTGCAGATCATCAGAACTTTGTGGATAAAACAGAGGATGAGGTGAAAAGTGTACCGGCGACCACAAATGTGAATGAGGCGGTAGAGGCAATCACAGCCCACATCAATAAATATGATGTTCCGGAAGAGAAGGAAGAAAAGAAATAGAGACAGGCCAAAGACCAGGTGGCCACTGACGGCCCCCTGTCCCAATTTAGGGACAGGGGCTGTTCTTTGCTTAATTATTGCATATAGCATTCTGAAATAGGGATAAATGGCGATAAATTCGTTCACACTAAGAAGTAAAGAGGAATCGCTTGGCAAAATAAAAATATGTGCTATAATAAGTATAAAGTCAAAGAAAGTCAAAGTCAGTCAGGCAGCTGTTACCTAAGTTGATCTAATCTGGACTATAGCTTATTGACTTATGAATTACTACTTGTGGAGGAGGATGACATGCGTAATATCTCCGATATTATTGAAAAATATCTCAAGAGCATATTGCATGAAAGTCCTGAGGGAGCGATAGAAATCCAGCGGAATGATTTGGCTGACCAATTCTCCTGTGTACCTTCCCAGATTAATTATGTAATCAGTACAAGATTTACGCTTGAGAAGGGTTATTTAGTGGAAAGTAAGCGTGGTGGTGGAGGGTATATACGTATTAGACGTGTGGAGCTTCCAGGCCCTACCTCGCTGCATACGCATCTTCAGCATACGATTGGAGAAGAGATTGGTCAGGTAGCGGCTGAGGGACTTGTATACCAGCTGGAAGAATCCAGAGTACTCACCCATCGTGAGGCAGAGATGATGCGTGCTGCGATTTCCCGCGACGTACTGATTCTTAAGCTTCCCTACAGAGATCAGATTCGTGCAAGAATTATGAAGGCGATGCTGATTTCTATACTAATCAAATAGTTTATGGATGTAACGACTAGTTACAAAGGAGGGACGTCGAATGCTTTGTCAAGAATGCGGAAAGCGTCCGGCAAGCTTGCATTTTACCAAGATTATAAACGGAGAGAAGACGGAATTTCATATCTGCGAATCCTGTGCCAGGGAGAAAGGGGAAGTGATTCCCGGAACTTCTGGAGGGTTCTCGATTCACAGCCTGCTCTCGGGTCTGCTCGACTTTGATCCCACGGGAAAAGGGCAGGGCGGCCATTCCGCACACAATGAGAACGTGCGCTGTGAGGAATGCGGAATGACGTACTCCCAGTTTAGCAAGGTAGGACGGTTTGGCTGCAGCTCCTGTTATAAATATTTCAACAATAAGCTAGATCCGCTGTTCAAGCGAGTGCATGGCAATACCGTCCATGTTGGTAAGGTGCCGGCAAGAGTGGGCGGCGAGCTTCAAGCCAAGCGGGAAATTGACGAATTGAAGCGTGAACTCCAGTACAGGATTGTACAAGAGGAATTTGAAGCGGCAGCGGAGATCCGGGATCGGATTCGTGAGCTCGAGAAGCAAATTTCCGAACAGTAGGAGGAATACATCATGCCTGATATGCGTTTTACTGAACAACCGCTTAGCGATTGGATGCGATCAAATGGAAATGAATCTGAGATTGTCATAAGCAGCCGGGTACGGATTGCCCGCAATATCCTGCATCATCCGTTCCCGATGCTAGCTACCAACCAGCATTTGGAGGAGGTTCTTAACCAGCTGAGGGAAGTGCTCAAGGACGAGCGTCTTAAGGAGTATGGCACCTTGCATACCATCCTGCTTTCAGATCTAGGAGAACTGGATAAGAAAGTACTGGTTGAGAAGCACCTGATCAGTCCGAATTTAGCAGACGATTCGAGAAATGGTGCGGTATTTATCAGTGAAGATGAAAGTCTCAGCATCATGGTTAATGAAGAAGATCATTTGCGGATCCAATGTCTTTACCCTGGCTTTCAAGTTCAGGAGGCTTGGGAAAGAGCTACAGCGATAGATGATATTTTTGAGGCGCATGTGGATTATGCGTTCGATGATAAAAGAGGATATTTAACCAGCTGCCCCACAAATGTAGGCACAGGACTCAGAGCTTCCGTCATGATGCATCTTCCGGCGCTGGTGCTTACCAAGCAGATCAACCGGATTTTATCGGCCGTATCTCAGGTAGGCTTAACGGTTCGGGGGATTTATGGGGAAGGAAGCGAGGCCGTGGGCAATCTGTTTCAAATATCTAACCAGATTACCCTTGGTCAAAGTGAAGAGGAGATCATTGATAACCTGCGCAGCGTAGTTCTTCAAATTATTGGACACGAGAAATCAGCACGGGAAAGATTGCTTGCAGAATCCCGTCTGCGCATGACAGACCGCGTAATGCGTTCCTATGGAATTTTGTCTCATGCGGCAATCATGGATTCGAAGGAAGCGGCGCAGCGTTTGTCTGATGTTCGGCTGGGGATTGACCTAGGACTTATAGAGGGTTTATCCTCGCAGGAAATGAATGAGCTGACCGTGCTTACCCAGCCGGGCTTTCTCCAGAAGCGCTTTAGCGGAAGGATGGAAGCCGGGGAGCGGGATATGTACCGAGCTAAGCTCATTCGTGAGAAATTGGGTAAATAAAAGTAGTATGTGTATATAGTTGAAAACTAAAGGTGAATTTACCACTTTCGGAGGTGTAGGGGAATGATGTTTGGAAGATTTACTGAACGAGCGCAAAAGGTGCTTGCACTGGCTCAAGAAGAGGCTGTGCGGCTTGGGCATAACAACATTGGCACAGAGCATATACTGCTTGGTTTGATCCGAGAAGGCGAAGGGATTGCTGCCAAAGCGCTGATCGGACTTGGTCTCGGCCTGGAAAAAATCCAGGACGAGGTAGAGACCTTGATCGGACGCGGTCAAGAGCAGCCATCGAACATCGCTTATACTCCTCGCGCCAAGAAGGTTATCGAGCTGTCTATGGATGAAGCGCGCAAGCTTGGACATACCTATGTCGGTACAGAGCATATCTTGCTTGGTTTGATTCGCGAAGGAGAAGGCGTGGCAGCTCGTGTGCTGAATAATCTGGGAATCAGCCTGAACAAGGCTCGTCAGCAGGTGCTTCAGCTTCTGGGCAGCAGCGAAGCCGTGTCCAGCCATCATGGTACACCAGCGAATGTCAGCACACCAACGTTGGACAGTCTCGCACGTGATTTGACGGCAACGGCGAAGGAAGGGAACCTTGATCCGGTAATCGGCCGCAGTAAAGAAATTGAACGTGTGATTCAGGTGCTCAGCCGCCGGACCAAGAACAACCCAGTACTCATCGGGGAGCCTGGCGTTGGTAAGACAGCCATCGCTGAAGGCTTAGCCCAGAAGATTATCAATAACGAAATCCCAGAGACGCTCCGGGAGAAGAGAGTAATGACTCTGGATATGGGCTCCGTGGTGGCCGGGACGAAATATCGCGGTGAATTCGAAGATCGTCTGAAGAAGATCATGGATGAGATCCGCCAAGCAGGCAATATCATCCTCTTCATCGATGAGCTGCACACATTAATCGGAGCAGGCGGAGCAGAAGGGGCTATTGATGCTTCCAACATCCTGAAGCCAGCCCTTGCCCGTGGTGAACTGCAATGCATTGGCGCTACAACGCTGGATGAATATCGTAAGTATATCGAGAAGGATGCAGCGCTAGAACGCCGCTTCCAGCCAATTACCGTGGATCAGCCTTCGCCTGAAGAGGCTATTCAAATCCTGCACGGCCTTCGTGACCGCTATGAGGCTCACCACCGTGTGAAAATTACAGATGAAGCCATTGAACAGGCGGTGAAGCTGTCTGATCGTTACATTCCGGACCGGTTCCTGCCCGACAAAGCTATCGACCTGATCGATGAGGCGGGCTCCAAAGTAAGGCTCAACTCTTATACGGTACCGCCAAATCTGAAACAGCTCGAGAGCCGGCTTGAAGACATCCGTAAGGAGAAAGATGCGGCTGTTCAAAGCCAGGAGTTCGAGAAGGCCGCAGCCCTTCGTGATACGGAGCAAAAAATTCGTGAAGAGCTTGATACCACCAAGAATCAGTGGAAGGAAAAGCAAGGACGCACGGACTCCGAAGTTACACCGGAAGATATTGCACAGGTCGTTGCCAGCTGGACCGGCATTCCTGTCAGCAAGCTGAAGGAAGAGGAAACAGAGCGTCTGATGAATATGGAATCTATTCTTCATGAGCGTGTAATCGGACAGGAGGAGGCTGTTAAGGCAGTTAGCCGTGCCATTCGCCGTGCTCGTGCGGGACTTAAAGATCCAAAGCGTCCGATGGGCTCCTTTATATTCCTTGGTCCAACCGGGGTAGGTAAGACTGAGCTGGCTCGCGCGCTTGCTGAAGCCATGTTCGGCGATGAGAATGCGGTCATCCGCATCGACATGTCAGAGTATATGGAGAAGCACTCCACTTCCCGTCTGGTTGGAGCGCCTCCAGGATATGTGGGCTATGAGGAAGGCGGTCAATTGACCGAGAAGGTACGCCGTAAGCCGTATTCGGTTGTACTGTTGGATGAGATTGAGAAGGCGCACCCTGAAGTGTTTAATATCCTGCTTCAAGTGCTTGAGGATGGACGTTTGACCGATTCTAAGGGCCGGGTGGTTGACTTCCGCAATACCCTCATTATTCTGACTTCCAACGTGGGTGCTGAGGCGATCCGCCGCAACACAACGATGGGCTTTACAGCTGTAGTCGATGCAGGTGCCGAGTATGACAATATGAAGGGTAAAGTGATGGATGAGCTTAAGAAGAGCTTCCGTCCTGAGTTCCTCAACCGGATTGACGAAATTATCGTCTTCCATTCCCTCGAGGAAGCTCATATTGGCCAAATCGTATCGCTCATGTCCGACGAGCTGAGAAAACGGCTGCGTGAGTATGATGTAGACTTTGAACTGACAGACAAGGCGAAGTCATTCCTGGCTAAGGCAGGATTTGATCCAGCCTACGGCGCACGTCCGCTTCGCAGAGCGATTCAAAAACATATTGAGGATCGTTTGTCCGAGGAATTGCTGACAGGCCGGGTGAAAAAGGGAGATTCGCTGACGATTGATGAAGAGAATGGCGAACTTACAGTCACCCGAACAGGAAGCTTCTCCCCACAAGCGTAAGCTAGAATTTAAGAAGGCTGTTTTAGAGGAATGAACTCTAAAACAGCCTTTTTTTTAACCGGAATCTGAAGAGTTGATGCACAGGTGCTAAATTATATGGAAATTTCTCCGATGTATATGCATAGAGGGAAGGAACTGGCCTTTTGTTCGCTTGCCGAAAATGGTAAACTTTGAGTAATGAAATTTGGTTTTTTTATAACAGTTAACTGGAATATAATATAGATAAGAAGAGCGGTCCTAAGCGGTTCGGCGAGGGGATTGAATGATTTAAGGAGAGGTAAATGGCGAAAACAAAAACGAAGTTTTACTGCACAGAATGCGGGTATGAATCCCCCAAGTGGTACGGCAAATGTCCGGGATGCGGAACATGGAATTCCATGTTGGAGGAGACGGAGTCAGTTGTTAAGACTCAGGGGATGACCTCAGGGATATTCCAAAGTAAAGAAAAACCGCTTCCCATCATAGATATAGAAAGTGGCAAGGAGCCGAGAGTGCAGACTGGAATCGGAGAGCTTAACCGCGTTCTAGGCGGTGGAGTCGTACCGGGCTCCCTCGTGCTCGTCGGCGGAGATCCGGGCATCGGTAAATCCACCCTGCTGCTCCAGACTTCCCATGAGCTGGCTAAGTCCGGCCTCAAGGTCCTTTATATTTCAGGAGAGGAATCTGTGAAGCAGACGAAGCTTCGTGCAGAGCGGCTCGGCGCCTTATCCCCGCAATTGTATGTACTGTGTGAGAGCAGTATGGAGCGGATCGAGGAGGCTATCGAAAGTGTGTCCCCGGACTTTTTGGTCATCGATTCGATTCAGACGGTGTACTTACCGGAAATCACAAGCGCGCCAGGCAGCGTTTCTCAGGTTAGGGAATGCACGGGGCGCTTTATGCGCATTGCGAAAGGCCAGGGAATCGCTACAGTGCTGGTCGGCCATGTGACAAAGGAAGGCGCCATTGCGGGCCCGCGGATGCTGGAGCATATGGTAGATTGTGTCCTTTATTTCGAAGGGGAACGGCATCATACGTATCGGCTGCTTAGAGCGGTTAAGAACCGGTTTGGCTCTACGAACGAGATCGGGATCTTTGAGATGAACGAGTCCGGACTTCGGGAAGTAGCCAACCCATCAGAGCTTTTTCTGTCGGAGAGACCGCTCGGCGTAGCGGGGTCCACTGTTGTTGCAAGTATGGAAGGAACACGGCCTATGCTTGTTGAGCTTCAGGCTTTGATTGCATCAACTCATTTTCCTTCGCCTAGACGAATGGGAACGGGTGTGGATCATCATCGCATGAATCTGATTATTGCTGTTCTTGAGAAGCGGATGGGCATGTTTTTACAGAATCAGGACGCTTATGTAAACGTTGCAGGCGGTGTCCGTCTAGATGAGCCTGCGGTGGATCTGGCGATTGCGGTTAGCATTGCCTCCAGCTTTCGGGATATGCCGACAAAGCCGGATGATGTTATTTTTGGAGAAGTTGGGCTTACTGGTGAAGTGCGCGCGGTATCCAGGGCCGAACAGCGGGTGAGGGAAGCTGCAAAGCTCGGGTTCAAACGGGTTATTTTACCGGAGAAGAGCCTCAAGGGGTGGAAGAGCCCAAAAGAAATTCAAGTAATCGGTGTAAACACTGTTGCAGATGCGCTAGCGGTTGCGTTAAATTAGGGGGCACAAAGAGATGAAGGAACCGAACCAATTGGAAAAAATGAATGACCTGCTCCGGCTGGTGGCACCAGGCACAGCCTTTCGTGACGGGCTTGAGAATGTGCTTCGCGCCAAAACGGGCGGACTGATCGTCGTGGGCTACAGTCCTGAGGTCATGGAAGTTGTCGAGGGAGGGTTCTCGATTAACTGTGATTTCTCGCCGAACTATTTGTATGAACTGGCAAAGATGGACGGCGCCATTATCCTTAGTGAGGATTTAAAACGAATCTTATATGCTAACACTCAGCTCATCCCTGATTCCTCCATCTCTTCCTCTGAGACCGGAATTCGCCACCGTACTGCGGAACGGGTGGCGAAGCAAACAGGAAAGCTGGTTGTATCCATATCTCAGCGTCGAAATATCATTACCCTATACCAGGGCGGCTTACGCTACGCACTCAAAGAGATTGGCGTAATCTTAACCAAAGCGAATCAAGCGATTCAGACGCTGGAGAAATACCGCTCTGTGCTGAATCAGTCTTTGACGAATTTGACCGCATCGGAGTTCGAAGAGCTGGTGACACTCCCTGAAGTCGTCAATGTCATCCAGCGTGTAGAGATGGTGATCCGGATCAAGCTTGAGATCAAACGCTATATTAACGAGCTGGGAACGGAAGGCCGATTGATCAGCATGCAGATGGAGGAGCTGGTCAGCAATATGGAAGAAGAGGCATGGCTGCTGTATAGAGACTATGCCCGCGATGACAACGAAGAGGCGATTCGTGAGCTGATCCTTGGCCTCAAACGTTCGAGCGATGATGAACTCCTTGATGTTCACCATATTACCCGCTTATTAGGATATCCGTCATCAGCAGCCAGCTCGGAAGAAATTGTGGCTCCGAGAGGCTACCGAGTGATGGCCAAAATTCCGAGACTGCCAAATGTGATTATTCACAATTTAATAGAGCGGTTTGAGCAGCTTCCGGGAATTATGATGGCTTCCATTGAGGAACTGGACGAAGTGGATGGCATTGGAGAGTCCAGAGCCCGGACGATCAAGGAGGGCTTAAAGCGGCTGCAGGAGCAGGTATTTATTGACAGACAAATCTGAATATTCTAAAATAAAATGATCGGTTTCTTTGCGGCTGTTGATTTTATCTTGTCCAGCTTCTGCTGTAATTCCCATTACTGTACTGCTTACATGCTGCCGACAAATATAGGGTAATGGGAACAATAATTTTTGAGGTGAAGAAATGATAATTAAATCAATTCCGAACATGTTTACCCTAGGTAATCTGTTTCTCGGAATGGTCGCCATCATGCTGGCGCAAAACGGTAAATACAGCTTAGCTGCAATTATGGTCATTGTCGCTATGCTGCTTGACGGTTTGGACGGACGTGTGGCGCGAGCCTTGAAGTGCCCCAGCGAGTTTGGCAAAGAGCTCGATTCATTGTCTGACGTTATATCTTTCGGGATTGCTCCCGCATTAATTATGTATAGTATCTCATTCCAGGATATCCCCACAGCGGTTGCATGGATTGTGACTTCCATCTTTCCTATGTGCGGAGCTCTGCGGCTCGCCCGCTTTAATGTGAAGCCTGGAATTCCAGGGTATTTTATTGGCCTTCCGATTCCGGCTGCAGGTAGTGTGCTGGCAACCTTATCTTTATTCCATAAAGAGATTTCTGCTCCTTATTTCATTATTGCCATGCTGCTGCTTTCCTATTTGATGGTGAGCTCCGTTAGGTACCCGAACTTCAAGAAGATTGGACTGCCGCGAAAGGCAATCTGGATTGCACCGTGGATTGTAGCGTTGGCTACTTTTGTGGCTATCAAGTTTCCGGATGAATTATCCAAGCTTATTTTTATACCTTTGGTGCTTTATGCTCTCTATGGCTTTAAGCAAAATATCGAGAAGCTTTTTCGGCGCCGCCGCAATGGCTCATCCTCGGATGAGGCTTACCGTTCAAAGAACTCATAATGATAAAAGGCATTGGTCTATATGACCAATGCCTTTTTTATTATTATTCACTTAAGACATATTAAACAAACCTAGCGTGGAGCATTTCTGTGATTCTCTTGCCACAACTTCATCCATATTGATGTCGAGTAGATTACAGAGTGCGGACATATAGAATATATTTCGTCCCAGTTCGGAACTAATGGCTTCCCGGCAGTTTTCACAGAGCTTTCCATGCACATGCTTGTCAACCTGCTCTCTGGCATCCAGCAGGTTCGCATGAGCTTCAAAGGTCTGCTTAGTAGCGTGCAGTTCAATGCAGCCGCATTCAGTGACAGCTTTGGCTACGGCCCGGTTGACGGAGGCGCTGCTTTGTCCTGTCTTGGATAGGACGTCTAGCAGGCTGCGGTGACGGAGCAGCAGTTCGGAGACTTGTTCTTGAAACGACTGTAAACTCAGTGTGCTCATTTTTCCATCCACCTTTGATATATGAATTGAATTCATTATAAGTCACCACGGAATCCAATTTCAACCAGTAAAGCCTCAAAATTACGTTTATATGAAATAGACTTTTTATATGCCTTGAATAAAAACTGATAACGGTTGGATTAGGATAAATGAATATGGACAATACTGGATAAAAAAGGAGGTGCAAGGACTCTATGTTAAAGAGGGCCTTTTTAATTCTTTCCGGTTTGTGCGGCGCATGGTTCGGTTATACAGCCGAGGGGTTAAGCCGCATGCTGCCCGAAGGAATTCTATCCCTGCTTGAGGGGATGAACCAGACGGTGGTTCAATTGATTTACGCAGCTGTAGGAGCAGGTGTCTTCCTGATCTTTTTCTCCATTCTTGCCGGCATGTTATCATCCAGACTGAACACAGGCATTACATCGTTGTCCGAGATTCCTATGGATCAGCTGGCTGCGGGAACTACAGGTTTGACTGTTGGGCTTATTCTGTCTGTACTGCTGCATCCTGCACTCAGCTGGCTTGGAATGATGAGCGATATGCTGCAGTTGATGCTTACTTGTCTGTGCGGATACGTTGGACTTAGAGTGGGCCTTGAGAAGAAGAATGAACTGGGTTCTTTTTGGAAGTCAGGTAAATGGGGCTCTGTGCAGAGTGAAGAGCGACTGAGACAGGAGCATAAAATTCTGGATACCAGCGTGATTATTGACGGGAGAATCGCGGACATTTGCAAGACAGGCTTCATTGAAGGAACGATTGTAATTCCTGAATTTGTCCTTGAAGAGCTTCAGCATATTGCGGATTCTTCAGATCTCCTCAAGCGCAACCGGGGCCGCCGCGGACTCGACATCTTAAACAAGATTCAGAAAGAGCTGGATGTTAAGGTTCTTATCTATGAAGGGGATTTCGAAGAAATCTCCGAAGTCGACAGCAAGCTGGTCAAGCTTGCAAAGGTGCTTCAAGGTAAGGTGGTTACGAACGACTTCAACCTGAACAAGGTTTGTGAGCTTCAAGGGGTGTCCGTACTCAATATCAATGACTTGGCCAATGCGGTGAAGCCGGTTGTGCTTCCGGGTGAAGAGATTATGGTTCAAGTGATTAAGGACGGCAAGGAGCATGGGCAGGGCGTAGCTTATCTCGATGACGGCACCATGATTGTGGTCGAAGGCGGACGAGACTACATAGGCAGCGTTACAGAAGTGATGGTTACAAGCGTGCTTCAGACGTCAGCCGGACGAATGATTTTTGCCAAACCGAAACTGTTGGAAAAAGCCCAGTAAACAAGGTATGATGTTACTGATGCGCTCAAGGCAAACGGCCAGTTGAAGGCCGCCCTGAGAGGTCATACTATCATGTTTAGGGCAGGGATAATCTATGGCGGAAGCTAACCAGCAAGTAGGCGCCATTGTGGTGGCCGCAGGCCGGGGAACAAGAATGGGAAGCAAGGAGAGCAAGCAGTACTTGCTGCTTGAGGGCAAGCCCATTCTCATTCATACGCTGGAGACGTTCCAGCGCCAGCCGCTGATTTCAAATATAGTTATCGTTACAGGACAGCCGGATGTAGAGCGCTGTAGGGAATGGGTGCGCTCTTATGGGCTGGACAAGGTGACAGAGGTGATTGCCGGGGGCAGTGAGCGCCAGGAATCGGTATATCTGGGTCTTCAGGCGATTCAGACACCTTGGGTGCTGGTGCACGATGGAGTGCGTCCCTTTGTGACCGGCAAGCATATTGCCGACTGCTGCGAGGCCGCATGGGCCGACGGGGCTTCGGTATTAGCCGTGCCAGTCAAAGACACCGTCAAGGTAGTGGATGCTCACGCCTTCGTCGAGTCGACACCCGACCGCAGGAGCTTGTGGGCTATTCAGACCCCACAGGCTTTTCGGCGTTCCGAGCTGCTGGAAGCCCATGAGAAGGCTCGCCGTGAGGGATTCTTGGGAACCGATGACTCTGTTCTCGTCGAGCGGATCGGCCGTAGGGTCAAAGTGGTCGAGGGGGATTACAGCAATATTAAGATTACTACACCAGAGGATTTAGACTATGCCGAATTTGTCAGAACAAGGGCGAGAAGCCGGGGAGAGGATTAATATGATAAGGGTAGGACAGGGCTTTGATGTACACCAGCTGGTAGAGGGAAGGCCTTGCATCATTGGCGGGGTGAATATTCCTTATGAGAAAGGCCTCCTGGGCCATTCGGATGCGGATGTACTGCTGCATGCGATCAGCGATGCGATCTTGGGAGCTATTGGAGAGGGAGATATCGGCCGCCATTTTCCGGATACCGATCAGGCATTCAAGGATGCCGACAGCTTGAAGCTGTTGGAGCAGGTGTGGAGCATGGTACAGGACAAAGGATACAAGCTTGGCAACCTGGACGCTACCTTGATTGCTCAGCGGCCAAAGATGGCTCCTTATATTCCGCAAATGGTTGAGATTATCGCTGGAGCGCTGCAAGCCGAAGTTTCCCAAGTGAACGTCAAGGCAACGACCACGGAGCAGCTTGGATTTACCGGCCGGGGCGAAGGGATAGCAGCACAGTGTATTGTATGCCTTGTTAAAGATATGCTATGATCGTGAGATGAACACGGAAGGCCCGATCCGGGTATAGGAATAGAAAGACACTTTATGGAGGGGATTGCAATGACGGAAGTTCGTGTGCGGTACGCGCCGAGTCCGACGGGGCACTTACATATCGGCAACGCCAGAACAGCGCTGTTCAATTATCTATTTGCCCGCAGCCAAGGCGGTAAGTTTATTATCCGTATTGAAGATACGGATGTGAAACGGAATGTTGAAGGCGGCGAAGAGAACCAGCTGACTTATCTGAAATGGCTGGGCATGGATTGGGATGAAAGCATCGATGTTGGCGGGGATTATGGTCCTTACCGCCAGACAGAGCGCTTGGATATATATAAAGTTTACTGGCAGGAATTGCTGGACAAGGGACTTGCCTACCGTTGTTACTGTACAGAAGAAGAGCTGGAACAGGAGCGCGAAGAGCAAATCGCCCGCGGTGAAATGCCGCGCTATTCTGGCAAACACCGGGATCTAACAGAAGAGCAATGCCAGGCATTTGAAGCGGAGGGCCGCAAGGCAAGCATCCGGTTCCGTGTACCTGAAGGTCGGACCTATACGTTTAACGACTTGGTCAAGGGCCCGATCAGCTTTGAATCTGAAACTTCAGGTGATTTTGTCATTGTCAAAAAAGATGGGATACCAACCTACAACTTTGCTGTAGCGGTGGACGACTATTTGATGAAAATCACGCATGTGCTGCGCGGGGAGGACCATGTGTCCAATACGCCTCGTCAGCTGATGATCTATGAAGCCCTTGGCTGGGAACCGCCAATCTTTGGACATATGACTTTGATTGTAGGCGAGAACCACAAAAAGCTGAGTAAACGGGATGAGTCCGTCATCCAGTTTATTGAGCAATATGATCAGCTTGGCTATCTGCCTGAGGCTTTGTTTAACTTTATCGCACTTTTGGGCTGGTCGCCGGAAGGGGAGGAAGAGATCTTTACCAAGGATCAGTTGATCTCTATCTTTGATGCCAGCCGGCTATCCCGCAGCCCTGCTGTCTTTGACAAGCATAAGCTCGCACATATCAACAATCACTATATTAAATCTGCGGATCCTGCGCGTATCGCCGGGCTGGCTATCCCTCATCTGCAGAAGGCTTCGCGTCTGCCGGCCGAATTGTCTGCTGAGCAGCAGGCATGGGCTGAGGCGCTGGTAGCTCTGTACCAGGAGCAAATGGTTGCGGCTTCGGATATCGTAGAGTTGTCGGATATGTTTTTCCGCACGCATCTGGAGCTGGACGCTGAGGCGGCTGCTATTTTGTCAGAGCCCCAGGTTCCTACGGTGCTGCAGGCATTCCATGACAAGCTCTCGGCTTCTTCTGAGTTTACCGCTGCACAGATCGCAGCTCTGATCAAAGAGGTCCAGAAAGAGACTGGATTCAAGGGTAAACAGCTGTTCATGCCGATCCGGGTAGCGCTGACCGGGCAAACTCACGGGCGTGACCTGAATCAGACGATCTATCTGCTCGGTAAGGATCGCGTATTGGACCGCCTGAAATCGCAAGTTCGCGGAGTTTAACTTGGGGAGAAATCACCTTGTCAGCCCGCTGACTTTTAGATAAGATATTAGTGATTATATGAATTTCAGAATTTTAGTCACTTTTATAGGATATAAAGCATTGAACAGGAGAAGTACGCTGTATTCTGCGCGTTTTTCAGAGAGGATAATCCGAAAGGGCATCTTTCGTGGTGAGAGTTATCCAAATGCGCTCGGCGGAAATGCACCTGGGAGCTGTTGGCTTGAGCGCGGAGGATGTCCGCAGGTAGAGTCTGCCGAGTGGTTTCGCGTTAAGGGACTTTGAGATAAACACTCAGAACTCGCCTGCAAAAAGCAGTGGCGTAACTGATCTGTTTAAGCAGGGTGGAACCGCGAAGATAAGCGCCTCTGCAGCTTAGGCTGCAGGGGCGCTTTTATTAATATCGCTCCCTGCCAAGATACGAACATGGGGGGCTTTGACTTGTTCAAGACGATAAGATCAGATATTCAAGCTGTATTTGATAATGACCCCGCAGCTAAGGGATGGTTTGAGGTAGTGTTCACTTATTCGGGTCTCCATGCTATTTGGAGCCACCGAATTGCCCATGCCTTGTACCGGCGTCGCTGGTTTGTCCTTGCCCGTGTGATCTCCCAGGTCAGCCGTTTCTTCACAGGGATCGAGATTCACCCTGGCGCCCGAATTGGCAAACGGTTATTCATCGATCACGGCATGGGCGTGGTCATTGGAGAAACGTGTGAAATAGGGGACGATGTGGTTATATATCAAGGAGTTACCTTGGGCGGCAGCGGCAAAGAAAAAGGTAAGCGGCACCCCACAATAGGCAATAATGTGGTTATAGGTTCAGGCGCTAAGATTCTTGGTTCTTTCAAGGTTGGCGATCAATCCAATGTCGGAGCAAATTCAGTGGTTCTGAAGGAAGTTCCGGAAGACAGTACGGTAGTGGGTATTCCCGGAAGGGTGGTCAAGCAAGGTGGGAAGAAGACCGACCGGCTGAACCACCAGCTCCCCGATCCGGTTATCGACTCCATGCGTCAATTGCACCTGGAAGTGGAAAGCCTCAAACAGGAGATTCAGGAGCTGAGGCAGCGATTGGGTGAACAGGACAAGATGCAATAGAAGCGGTGTGAACATCTGTTAAGAATAACGAACGACCGTATATGGTGGTGTTTTTCACTTACGGCGATGGAAAGGAAAATAAACATGTCACTTCAAATCTATAATACGTTGACCCGTTCCAAAGAAGAGTTTGTGCCTCAAATTCCGGGGAAGGCCAGTATGTATGTGTGCGGTCCTACGGTTTACGGGTATATTCACATCGGCAATGCGCGTCCGATGATTTTCTTCGATATTGTGCGCAGTTATTTGGAGAATCAGAAGTATGAGGTTAAATATGTAGTGAACTTTACAGATGTAGATGATAAGTTGATCCGCAAGGCCGAAGAAATGAACTTAACCGTGCCTGAGGTTGCGGATATGTTTATTCAGGCTTATTACGAGGATTTAGACGGCCTGGGCATCCCGAGAGCTACAGCCAACCCGCGTGTGACCCAGAATATTGGTCTGATTATCGATTTCATCCACAGCTTGGAGAAGGAAGGGTTCGCTTATGCCAGTGGAGGCGATGTGTTCTACCGCACGCATAAGTTCCCTGAATACGGCAAGCTGTCTCATCAGAATATTGGGGAGCTGCAGTTTGGCATTCGCATTAACGTGGATGAGCGTAAAGAGCATCCGGAGGATTTTGTCCTGTGGAAGGCTGCCAAGCCAGGCGAAATTGCTTGGGACAGTCCTTGGGGAGCAGGCCGTCCTGGCTGGCACATTGAGTGCTCCGCCATGGCGCGCAGCTTGCTTGGCGATACGCTTGATATTCATGGAGGCGGTCAGGATTTGCAGTTCCCGCATCATGAATGCGAGGTGGCACAGTCGGAGGCGCTCACAGGCAAGCCGCTGGCCAATTATTGGATGCATAACGGGTATATTAAAATCGGCGGGGAGAAAATGTCGAAATCGCTCGGTAACGGTGTGCTCGTAAAAGATCTTCGCCAAGCCTATAAGCGTGAGGCGATCCGTTATTTCATGCTGTCCACCCACTATCGCAATCCGCTCAACTTTACGGATGAGACGATGGATCAGGCACAGCGAAGTGTGGAGCGTATTGCCAATGCTGTATCTAACCTTCAACACCGGCTGGATAAAGCAGCCGTACTGAGTGAGGAAGTAACGCCGGCTGTGGCAGAGACGTTTGACCGCATTCGAGCTTTGTTCCATGAGAAGATGCAGGATGATTTCAATACGCCGGATGCGATTACGGCCATGTTTGAATGGGTGAACGAAACCAACCTGCTTCTGCAGCAGGAGAGCTTAAATCGTGCTGACTTGGAGGCGGCGCTTGCCGTATTTGAAGAAATGAACGGTGTGCTGCGCATTTATGAGAATGAAGCTGCAGAGCTTCCAGGTGCAGATGTGGAGCGGCTGATTGAAGAGCGCAAGCAGGCGCGTAAAGAGAAAAATTGGGACCGAGCAGATGAGATTCGTGACTTGTTGGATGCTAGAGGTATCTTGCTGGAGGATACACCGCAAGGAATCAGATGGCGGCGGAAATGATGAACGAGATGGATCATAACCAATCGGTGGAGGCACTCTGGTTTCCCTATGAGGCCTCCAAATCGCCGCGTCTGCTTCCTCCGCTGGTTCTCGCCTATATCGGTGATGCTGTGTTTGAGGTTGCAGTTCGGCAGTATTTGATTTCTCGGCCTAACCTCAGACCCCATCATTTGCATGGACAGGCTACGAAATTTGTATCCGCCAAGGCGCAGGCCAAGCTGCTCAGTTTGCTTGAGGGAGAGCTTACTGAGGAGGAGCACGATGTCGTTAGACAGGGGCGCAACGCCAAGTCAGGGAGCGTTCCGAAGAATGCGAACGTCATTGAATACCGCCATGCAACCGCACTAGAATGCTTGGTAGGTTATCTATATTACAGCGGGGCTCATAGCCGAATGCGGACATTGATCGATGAAGGACTGAAGATGCTGGAGACCTCGGAATAAGAAGAAATGTAATCAATAAAATGAGCAGTGAGCTAAAAGTCCAAGGAGGAACGAGAATGGAACAGGAATGGATCGGCGGGAAGCATTCGCTGCTCGAGGCATTGCGTGCAGGCCGCACCATCAATAAGATCTGGATCGCGGAAGGGGCTCAGAAACACCTGACACAGCCTATCGTGGCCGAAGCGAAAAAACAAGGAATCATTATTCAATATGTGGACAAGCGTAAGCTTGACCAGATGGTGCCTGATTTACAGCATCAGGGAGTAGTGGCTCAAGCAGCTCCCTTCGCTTATGTGGAAGTTGAGGATCTGCTGGCTGGTGCAGATAAGAAGGGGGAGCCTGCCTTTTTACTGCTTCTGGACGAAATTGAAGATCCGCATAACCTGGGCTCAATTCTCCGGACTGCAGAATGTACGGGAGTTCATGGAGTTATTTTGCCAAAGCGCCGTTCGGCGTCCGTAACTGCTACCGTATCTAAGACGTCAGCAGGTGCCGCAGAGTATGTGCCCGTGGCGCGAGTGACCAATCTGGCTCAGACGATAGATCAGTTGAAAGAGGCTGGTGTCTGGGTAGTCGGTACAGATGTAGCTGCCAAAGAGGAGATTTATGACAATGGAGTATTTACGGGCCCAGTAGCCATTGTGATAGGTAATGAGAACAAGGGGATGGGCCGATTGATTAAAGAGAAATGCGATGTGCTGGTCAAACTGCCGATGGCAGGCAAGCTGAACTCACTCAATGCCTCCGTAGCCGCAGGAGTGGTCATGTACGAAGTGCTGCGGCGCCGCCGTGCTTAAGGATTCCCTGAAATGATGGAGGCGCAAAATGTGCTCCTCGTCGATGGCTACAATATGATCGGCGGCTGGCCTGAACTGGCCCGGCTGGCCAAGCTGGGAATGCAGGAAGCTCGTGACCGGCTGCTGGAGCAGCTTGCCGATTATCAGGCCTTCTCGGGCTGGAAGGTGATCGTTGTATTTGATGCTTATCAGGTGCCGGGCCTTGGAAAGAGCTTCGATCAGTATAAGGTACAAATCTATTTCACCAAAGAGAAAGAGACAGCGGATGAATGCATTGAACGGCTGGTGCGTGAGCTGAGCCATCGGCGAAGGCAAATCTATGTAGCAACTAGCGACATGATTGAACAGCATGTTATTTTTGGTCAAGGGGCCCTGCGTCTTTCGGCGCGGGAGCTATTGACTATTATCGAGCAGAATGATCGAGCGGTAAAGTCGAAGATTGACGAAGATACCGCTAAAATTAATCGAAATACACTGGGAGGAAAGTTGTCTCCTGAGGTCAAAAAGCTGTTTGAACGCTGGAGAAGGGAATGACAGGAACCATTAAATGTTCCTTCCAGGTACTCTTGACAAAGTTCGACTTGGCATTATTTAGGACTTTTGAGGTTGACTCTGGTAGGAATTATCATATATACTGATCGTATACTTGATTGAGTAACGGGGCATCTTGCGTTGCGGCCGGGGGGATTTGTAGTGAGTGTCGACCTCAACATAGTGATAGGATTTGACTACGAAGTCCAGAGTGATGAAGACATTGTAGAGGCCGTACGAAGAGGCGAGAGCGAAGCGCTTGAGTATTTGATTAATAAATACCGCAGCTTTGTTAGAGCGAAAGCAAGGTCCTACTTTCTGATTGGTGCCGACCGAGAGGATATTATCCAGGAAGGCATGATTGGACTCTATAAATCGATCCGTGATTTTAGAGGTGACAAGCTAACTTCATTTAAGGCGTTTGCTGAGATTTGCATTACCCGCCAGATTATTACGGCGATTAAGACAGCTACCAGACAGAAGCATATTCCACTTAACTCATATGTTTCATTGGACAAGCCTATTTATGATGAAGACTCTGACCGAACGCTGCTCGATGTGATCTGCGGTTCACAGGTATGCGACCCGGAAGAACTGATCATCAATCAAGAAGAATTTACAGGTCTGGAAGACAAGATGTCCCAGATCCTCAGTGATTTAGAACGGAAAGTGCTTATGCTGTATTTGGACGGCCGATCCTATCAGGAGATTGCGGTCGATCTGAAGAGACATGTCAAATCCATCGATAATGCACTTCAGCGTGTTAAGCGGAAGCTTGAACGTTATCTTGAGGTGCGAGATGTGCTATAATGATTTCAGTAGGAAGAAGACTCGATAGCCAGAGTCTTTTTTTCTTTGCTTTTATTTAGTTCAATAGGAAGCTCATTTTACGAGAATGAACCTCCTAAGTTTGGACAGAATAAGCGGTTTATACGGTCTTCCGCCGGGCTATACTAATTAGGTGGAACAAGCAGCTTTTGGAGAAATGAGCAAAGTCTTCTGGACCATGTGTGGCGCGGGGTTACAGTCTTATTCTTTCGTTGACATAGACGATATGGTTATGATAAAGTGTTTTAGGTAGGCCTAAATTCATGCTTGTTTGTCATGGGTAAGAAACCTATTCTTATTCATTTATAGGTGAATTAGGTCTGTTATAGAACATCCGGAATTAATGTCCGGCCATTAAGAGACTTCTAATCAGAAAGATGTCTTCGGGAGGTGCACATCATGCGGGTAATTATTACGTTGGCTTGTACGAACTGCAAACAAAGAAACTACACGACAACGAAGAACAAGCGTAACCACCCCGACCGCATGGAGATGAAGAAATTTTGCAAGTTTTGTAACGAGCAAACTCCTCATCGCGAAACCAGATAGTCTTTGGAGGTGTAGTCGCGCATGAAACGAAGTTTCAAGTCGTTTTTTTCTTTTTTCTCCGAAAGCTGGGCTGAACTTAAAAAGGTTCGCTGGCCTAATCGTAAAGAGTTGACGAATTACACGCTGATTGTGCTGGGTACAATTGTAGTTGTCGCCGTTTACTTTTGGGTTCTTGACATCGGTATTTCCGCTGTAATCGAACGTATAATTTAAGAAGGGTCCTTAGGTGGCTTGAGATGGAAAAAAGATGGTACGTAGTTCATACCTACTCCGGGTATGAGAATAAGGTCAAAGCCAATTTGGAAAAGCGCGTTGAGTCCATGGGCATGGAAGACAAGATTTTCCGGGTTCTTGTTCCAATGGAAGAAGAAATCGTAAACAAAGACGGCAAGAAGAAAACGGTCATGCGCAAAGTTTACCCCGGCTATGTCTTGGTGGAAATGATCCAGACTGACGACTCTTGGTATGTTGTTCGCAATACACCAGGCGTAACGGGTTTTGTTGGATCAACAGGTTCAGGCTCCAAGCCGACTCCTCTGCTTCCTGAAGAGGTAGAACAAATTCTACAGCATATGGGAATGCAAGAGCCGAAGCCGGTGATCGAGTTTGAAGTCAAGGAATCCGTCCGTATCAAGGTTGGTCCTTTTGCTAATTTTGTCGGCTCGATTGAAGAAATCTTGACTGATAAGAGCAAGGTCAAAGTGCATGTTAACATGTTTGGACGGGAAACCCCGCTTGAACTTGATTTTACTCAAGTGGAGAAGATATAAGGTTTCTATTGTTTTATGTGGGAGGGCATTTGTCCCGTTAACCACTACTAGCGCAAGGAGGTGTTTTACATGGCAAAGAAAGTCATTAAAATGGTAAAACTGCAAATTCCAGCAGGGAAAGCGAACCCGGCGCCTCCGGTAGGTCCGGCACTCGGTCAAGCAGGTGTCAACATCATGGCATTCTGTAAAGAGTTTAACGCTCGTACAGCTGATCAAGCTGGCTTGATTATCCCGGTTGAAATCTCTGTATTCGAGGACCGTTCCTTCACCTTCATTACGAAGACTCCTCCAGCTGCCGTATTGCTGCGCGTTGCTGCGAAGATTGAGAAGGGTTCCGGTGAACCGAATAAGGTTAAAGTTGCAACTGTTAAGCGTGACGTTGTTCGTCAAATCGCTGAAACAAAAATGCCTGACCTGAATGCTGCATCCGTAGAAGCGGCTATGCGCATGGTTGAAGGTACTGCTCGCAGTATGGGCATCACTATCCAAGACTAATTCTTGGGTCAATAAGTGGGAGGAACATTCCGCTAATACCACAAAGGAGGAAATAACATGGCAAAGCATGGTAAGAAGTATGCAGAAGCTGCTAAGCTGATCGACAGCGAAGCAACTTATGAGCCTTTGGAAGCCGTTGAATTGGTGAAAAAGGCTGCTACTGCTAAATTCGACGAGACCGTTGAAGTGGCAGTACGTCTGGGCGTAGACCCACGTAAACAAGACCAAGCCGTTCGCGGTGTTGTTGTCCTGCCTCACGGCACTGGTAAAACACAACGCGTATTGGTATTCGCCAAAGGTGAGAAAGCGAAGGAAGCAGAAGCTGCTGGAGCTGATTATGTAGGCGATCAAGATATGATTAACAAAATCCAACAAGGCTGGTTCGAATTCGATGTCTGCGTAGCAACACCGGATATGATGAGCGAAGTTGGTAAACTTGGCCGTTTGCTCGGTGGTAAAGGCCTTATGCCTAACCCTAAAGCGGGCACAGTTACATTTGACGTAACTAAAGCGGTACAAGAAATCAAAGCGGGTAAAATTGAATACCGTCTTGATAAAGCAGGTCAAATCCATGCTCCAATTGGTAAGGCTTCCTTTGATGCTGATAAGCTGAACGAGAACCTTAAATCCCTTGTGGATGCATTGAACCGGGCTAAACCGGCTGCTGCTAAAGGCGTGTATTTGAAAAACATCGCGATTTCTTCGACGATGGGACCAAGCGCTCGCGTTAACACTGCAGCATACAGATAATTAATTCCTTCACCTTGTTGAAGAAATTGTAAGTTGACTATTTAAGGTCTACTTGCTATACTGTAATGGTTGCATTGATTTCTAATAAATTTGAATATGCTTACCGTAGACAGTAGGTGCCTGATGGCTTAATTTCCTACCGAGGTGTTGTGATAGAGTTTCGGATTTTGCAAGTTTGCAAATGATGATTTATCAGGCCTTCGTAAACTACGAAGGCCTTTCTCATGGCCTGCGACTTTAAATGGTTGCTGTCTGCGGATCAAGTGAAGTCTATAGGAGGTGTACAGTTTGGCAAACGCAAAAGTGATTCAAGCAAAACAAGAAGCCGTTGATGTGGTGACGTCGAAGCTGAAAGAGAGCCCAACGACAGTTGTTGCTGACTATCGCGGTCTGAATGTTGCCCAAGTGACCGAACTGCGTAAGCAGCTTCGTGAAGCTGGTGTAGAATTCCAAGTGCTGAAGAACTCGCTCGTTCGCCGTGCGACTGCAGCTGCAGAGTTGACTGAACTGGACGAAGTCCTTTCCGGTCCTACTGCAATTGCATTCAGTGGTGACGATGCTGTGGCTCCAGCCAAAATCTTGAACGACTTCGCTAAGAAAAACGAAGCGCTCAAACTGAAAGGCGGCGTGGTTGAAGGTCGTGTAGTCGGCGTCGACCAAATCAAAGCGTTGGCGGAACTTCCGTCTCGCGAAGGTCTCCTTTCTATGCTCCTCAGCGTGCTTCAAGCGCCTATGCGCAATATCGCGCTTGCGGTTAAAGCTGTTGCGGACAAGGAAGAAGCAGCTTCCTAAGCTGTTACTGGACTTAGCAGTCTAACTTTAACAAAAAAATTATATTATATAATGGAGGTTCAACCATGAGCAAAGAAAGTATCTTAGAAGAAATTAAAGGTATGACCGTTCTTGAACTGAACGATCTGGTTAAAGCGATCGAAGAGGAATTTGGCGTAACAGCAGCAGCTCCAGTTGTAGTAGCTGGTGGCGCAGCTGGCGGCGGCGAAGCTGCTGAGCAATCCGAGTTCGACGTAATCTTGACTAACGCTGGTGCTTCCAAGATCAACGTAATCAAAGTGGTTCGCGAAATCACTGGCCTGGGCTTGAAAGAAGCTAAGGACCTGGTAGACAACGCTCCAAAACCACTGAAAGAAAAAGTGTCTAAAGAAGATGCTGAAGCTGTTAAAGCTAAGCTGGAAGAAGCAGGCGCTACTGTAGAAGTGAAGTAATTCCTTCTTCTTATAAGACAAACCCCTTGAATTTTCAAGGGGTTTTGTTTTTGTGAAGAGATGTTCTAAAATAGGAAGAAAACAAGCCGGAGGAATCAGAGTGACGGATCATTATTACAGCAGCAAGCCGAGCACGGCCCATGATCGTAAAATATGGGATGCCCAGCTCAGAGGGAGAAAGTTCCGCTTTGTGAGCGATGCAGGTGTGTTCTCCAAACAGGGGGTTGACTTTGGAAGCCGCGTATTGATAGATGCCATGACGATTGCGGAGAATGACATGGTGCTTGATGTGGGCTGTGGGTACGGACCGATTGGGCTCAGTGCAGCCATACTTGCCACGAGTGGCCATGTTACAATGATCGATGTAAATGCGAGAGCGGTAGAACTGGCAAGAGAGAATGCTAAGTCGAATGGGATCACAAATGTGACAATCCTTGAGAGTGATCTGTATGCGGAAATCCCTGAAAAGCCTGTGTATGATGTAGTTTTAACGAATCCGCCAATTCGAGCTGGAAAAGCAGTGGTTCATGCAGTCTTTGAAGGAGCGGCCGCTCGCTTGAAAGAAGGCGGGGCTTTGTGGATAGTCATTCAGAAGAAACAGGGTGCCCCCTCAGCCAAAGAGAAACTGCTAAGCTTATTCTCGTCTGTAGAGGAAGTTACCAAGGACAAAGGGTATCGAATTTTTAAGGCCATAAAATAGGCTTATATTCACTTGAAAACTGGTGATTCTTCTATTGACTTGGTTGCGGCTGTATGATATTATTATAAAATGTCAGTATTAGGATGCCCTCTGTGTCTTTAGTTTGTTGAAATGTCAAGCGTAATTATAACGGCGGCGTATAGTTCGGCGTTTGTTTACGTATAATATGTACATTTTGGGCAAATCTATTGAATATGAGGAATTCTGTCCGAAAAGTCATGGATTCAAAATGCTCTTTGTTCGATAGCATTCGGGTGAGGGCTTTTCTTTGCTGGTAGAAGTTTATCTTCTGCTTGCAGTGAGGACGGTCTATGTTCCGTTTGGAACGAATAGCCGTTTTTGCATGTTTGAGGGACCCGTTATGCACTTTATTATAAGGGTACAAACACGGGTTCGCAATCAATTTTTAAGTGAGTAGACATGAGGGGTGAGTTTAAGTTGGCAGGACATCTTGTTCAATATGGTCGACGCACTCGGCGAAGTTATGCAAGAATTAACGAAGTACTCGAGGTTCCGAACCTGATCGAGATCCAACAGAAATCTTACGAATGGTTCTTGGAGGAAGGTCTTCGGGAAATGTTCCAAGACATTTCGCCGATTCAAGATTTCACAGGCAACTTAGTGTTGGAATTTATCGACTACAGTCTGGGTGAACCAAAGTATACGGTAGACGACGCGAAAGAGCGCGATGTGACGTATGCGGCACCGCTTAGAGTAAAAGTACGGCTTATTAATAAGGAAACCGGAGAAGTCAAAGAGCAGGAAGTATTTATGGGGGATTTCCCGCTGATGACGGAGACGGGCACCTTCATTATCAATGGTGCGGAACGGGTTATTGTCAGCCAGTTGGTTCGCTCCCCAAGCGTCTATTTCAATACGAAAGTAGATAAGAACGGCAAGAAGACATACACGGCTACTGTTATTCCTAACCGTGGTGCATGGCTCGAGCTTGAGACGGATGCGAAGGACATTATCTATGTTCGTATCGACCGTACTCGTAAAATACCGGTAACCGTCTTGCTTCGCGCACTTGGTTTCGGTACAGACGCTGAAATTCTAGATCTGCTGGGCAATGACGAGTATATCCGTAACACGCTGGATAAAGACAATACGGACTCCACGGAGAAAGCGCTGATTGAGATTTACGAGCGTCTTCGTCCGGGTGAGCCGCCTACACTTGATAATGCGAAGAGCTTGCTTGTTGCTCGTTTCTTCGATCCAAAACGTTATGATCTTGCAAACGTTGGGCGTTACAAGATTAATAAGAAGCTTCATATTAAGGATCGCTTGTTCAACCAACGTCTGGCTGAATCGCTGATCGATACCTCAACAGGTGAGATTATTGCAGAAGCAGGTCAAATGGTTGACCGCCGTTTGCTTGATGAAATTCTTCCTTACCTCGAGAGCGGAGTAGGGTTTAAAACATATCATGTGGCTAATGGTGTTCTCGATGCTGAGGATGTGCCGCTGCAAACGGTCGATATCTTCTCTCCGATTGAAGACGGTAAAGTCGTCAAAGTTATTGCTAACCGCAATATCGATAAATCGGTGAAGCATATCACGCCTGCAGACATCATTTCCTCCATCAGCTACTTTATTGATTTGCTGCATGGAATCGGAAGCACGGACGATATTGACCACTTGGGTAACCGTCGTCTCCGTTCCGTAGGTGAATTGCTGCAGAACCAGTTCCGGATCGGTTTGTCCCGTATGGAACGTGTAGTTCGTGAGAGAATGTCCATTCAGGATGCGAATGTCATCACGCCTCAGGCTTTGATCAATATTCGTCCAGTGATCGCATCGATCAAAGAGTTCTTCGGAAGCTCGCAGCTGTCCCAGTTTATGGATCAGACGAACCCGCTTGCGGAGCTGACGCATAAGCGTCGTCTGTCTGCACTCGGACCGGGCGGTCTGACACGGGAACGTGCGGGCATGGAAGTGCGTGACGTTCACCACTCTCACTATGGCCGGATGTGTCCGATTGAGACACCGGAAGGTCCGAACATCGGTTTGATCAACTCCTTGTCCACCTTCGCACGCATCAACGAATACGGCTTTATTGAAGCTCCGTATCGCTGGGTTGATCCGAAGACAGGTAAGGTTACGGATCAAATTGCCTATCTGACTGCCGATGAAGAGGATAACTATGTTATCGCTCAGGCTAACGTTGAACTGAATGAGGATGGAAGCTTCAAGGACGAGATGGTTATCGTTCGTTATAACAAGCAGTCCGATAACATTTTGACGATGCCTAGCGACCGGGTAGACTACATGGATATCTCTCCTAAACAGGTAGTATCTGTGGCGACAGCCCTGATTCCGTTCCTTGAAAATGACGACTCCAACCGTGCTCTTATGGGATCTAACATGCAGCGCCAAGCGGTGCCTCTGCTTATTCCTAAAGCTCCATTGGTCGGAACGGGTATGGAACATAAATCAGCTAAGGACTCCGGCGTATGTGTCGTGTCGAAATATGACGGGATCATTGAACGCTCTGCGGCGAATGAGATTTGGCTGCGTAGAGTAGAGACCGTGGACGGTAAAGAAGTTAAGGGTGACATTGTTAAGTATAAATTACACAAATTTATGCGTTCGAACCAAGGGACCTGTATCAACCAACGTCCGATCGTGAAACGCGGCGACTTCGTGAAGAAGGGTGACATCTTGGCGGATGGTCCTTCTACTGAAATGGGTGAATTGGCTCTGGGACGCAACGTAGTCGTTGCCTTCATGACTTGGGAAGGTTACAACTATGAGGATGCTATTCTCCTGAGTGAGAAGCTTGTCAAAGAGGACGTATACACCTCCATCCATATCGAGGAATATGAATCCGAAGCTCGTGATACGAAGCTTGGACCGGAGGAAATTACTCGTGATATCCCTAACGTTGGGGAAGAGGCACTGCGGAATCTCGACGAGCGCGGCATCATCCGCATCGGTGCGGAAATTGCTGCCGGCGATATTCTTGTTGGTAAGGTAACGCCTAAGGGGGTTACAGAACTGACTGCGGAAGAACGCCTCCTGCATGCCATCTTTGGTGAGAAAGCGCGCGAAGTGCGTGATACCTCCCTGCGTGTGCCTCACGGTACCGATGGTATTGTTGTGGATGTTAAGGTGTTTACCCGTGAGAACGGTGATGAATTGCCACCAGGCGTGAATCAGCTGGTTCGCGTATATATTGCCCAGAAGCGTAAAATTTCTGAAGGCGATAAGATGGCCGGACGTCACGGTAATAAGGGTGTCGTAGCCCGTATTCTTCCAGAAGAAGATATGCCGTTCATGCCGGACGGAACTCCTGTACAGGTCGTTCTTAACCCGCTGGGCGTACCTTCGCGGATGAACATCGGACAGGTGCTTGAGATCCACTTGGGTATGGCGGCACTGAAACTGGGTATCCACGTAGCTACACCGGTATTCGATGGTGCGAACGAGTATGACGTATTTGATACGATGGAAGAAGCCGGCATGCAGCGCAATGGTAAAACGGTACTGTATGACGGACGCACCGGCGAACGCTTTGAACGTGAAGTTACCGTAGGTGTCATGCACATGATCAAACTGGCACACATGGTTGATGATAAAATCCATGCCCGCTCGACAGGTCCTTACTCCTTGGTTACTCAGCAGCCGCTGGGTGGTAAAGCACAGTTCGGTGGACAGCGCTTCGGGGAGATGGAAGTGTGGGCGCTTGAAGCGTACGGCGCTGCCTATACCCTGCAAGAGATTTTGACCGTCAAATCCGATGATGTTGTGGGCCGTGTGAAGACCTACGAATCCATCGTCAAAGGCGAGAATGTGCCGGAACCTGGCGTGCCTGAATCATTCAAGGTTCTGATCAAAGAGCTTCAAAGTTTGGGCATGGACGTTAAGATCCTGACCGAAAATGAAGAAGAGATCGAAATGAAAGAGATCGATGATGAAGAAGATACGGCCGGCGACAAACTGAGCCTCAATTTGGAAGGTTCCGAAGTCGGCGTAGAATAGAGTAAAAATCAGGACTTGGTTAAGGAGGGATGCTCCTTGTTGGACGTCAACAATTTCGAGTTTATGAAGATTGGGCTTGCTTCCCCAGATAAAATTCGTTCTTGGTCCCGCGGAGAAGTAAAGAAACCGGAAACGATCAACTACCGTACGTTGAAACCGGAGAAGGAAGGGCTGTTCTGTGAGAAGATCTTTGGCCCTACGAAAGACTGGGAATGTCACTGCGGTAAATATAAACGTGTCCGTTACAAAGGTGTAGTCTGCGACCGCTGTGGTGTGGAAGTTACCCGCGCTAAAGTGCGCCGTGAACGCATGGGTCACATTGAGCTTGCAGCGCCTGTCTCTCACATCTGGTATTTCAAAGGGATTCCGAGCCGGATGGGTCTGGCACTCGATATGTCCCCAAGATCTTTGGAAGAGATTATTTATTTTGCATCTTATGTAGTAACCGATCCAGGAGACACGCCGCTTGAGAAAAAGCAGCTCTTGTCCGAGAAGGAATACCGCAGCTACCGTGAGAAATACGGTTATGGATTCCAAGCCGGCATGGGTGCCGAAGCAGTGAAGAAGCTCCTTCAGGATCTTGATATCGATAAAGAGCTTGAATTCTTGAAAGAAGAGCTCCGCACGGCTCAAGGTCAGCGACGTAACCGTGCAATCAAGCGTCTTGAGGTCATCGAGGCGTTCCGCAACTCCGGTAACGAGCCGGAGTGGATGATTCTCGACGTGCTTCCGGTCATCCCTCCGGAACTGCGTCCGATGGTTCAGCTGGATGGCGGTCGCTTTGCAACCTCCGATCTTAACGATCTGTATCGCCGTGTAATCAACCGGAACAACCGGTTGAAGCGGCTTTTGGACCTGGGTGCACCGGACATCATCGTTCAGAACGAGAAGCGGATGCTGCAAGAAGCCGTGGATGCGTTGATCGATAACGGCCGTCGCGGCCGTCCAGTTACGGGTCCTGGTAATCGTCCGCTGAAATCCCTCAGCCATATGCTGAAGGGTAAGCAAGGACGCTTCCGTCAGAACCTGCTCGGTAAACGGGTCGACTATTCCGGCCGTTCCGTTATCGTTGTAGGACCTTATTTGAAAATGTACCAGTGCGGACTTCCTAAGGAGATGGCGCTGGAGCTATTCAAGCCGTTCGTGATGAAGGAGCTCGTTAACAAAGGACTTGCTCATAACATCAAGAGCGCAAAACGCAAAGTAGAGCGCGTTAGCCCAGAAGTTTGGGACGTTCTTGAAGAAGTTATTAAGGAGCATCCGGTTCTTCTGAACCGTGCACCTACGCTTCACCGTCTCGGTATTCAGGCATTTGAACCGATCCTGGTTGAAGGACGCGCAATTCGTCTTCACCCTCTCGTATGTACCGCTTATAATGCGGACTTCGACGGTGACCAAATGGCCGTCCACGTGCCATTGTCTGCTGAAGCTCAAGCGGAAGCACGCATTCTGATGCTGGCCTCTGGCAACATCCTGAACCCTAAGGACGGTAAGCCAGTAGTTACGCCTTCTCAGGATATGGTACTTGGTTCCTTCTATCTGACTATGGATAACATGGAAGCCAAGGGGTCAGGTATGATCCTGCGCAATGTGAACGAAGCCGTATCCGCTTATCAGCGCGGTGCAGCTGATCTGCATGCACGGGTAGCTATCCCGGTTAAGGCGCTGAATAAGACCGTCTTTACCGAAGCTCAGCAGAAGGCAATGTTGATTACAACGGTAGGTAAGATTATCTTCAACGAAATCTTCCCGGCCAGCTTCCCATATATTAACGAAGCTACACGTGATAACCTGTTCAATGGCACACCAGAGCGTTACTTTATTTACGAAAAGGGTGCGAACATCCTGGAGCGGCTTCAAGATTCTCCGATTGCCAGCGCTGTAGGTAAAGAGTATCTTGGACAAATTATTGCTCGCTGCTTCGAGATTTATCATACGACCGAAACTTCGGTTATTCTCGATAGAATCAAACAGCTCGGCTTCACTTACTCGACTCGCGCCGGTGTCAGCATCGCTGTTTCCGACGTTGTAGTTCCAGAAGAGAAGAAACAGATTATGAGCGATTCGGATGAGAAGGTACGGATTGTCACTAACCAATATCGCCGTGGTCTGATTACGGACGAAGAGCGGTATGACCGTGTTATCGATATTTGGTCCAAAGCCAAGGACCAATTGACAGACGTACTGATGAAATCGATGGACCGCTTCAATTCCATCATGCTCATGGTCGATTCCAAAGCTCGGGGTAACAAATCGCAGATTACTCAGCTTGGCGGCATGCGCGGTCTGATGGCAACGCCATCCGGCCGGATCTATGAATTGCCGATCAAAGCGAACTTCCGTGAAGGCCTCACCGTCCTCGAGTACTTTATTTCGACACACGGTGCCCGTAAAGGTCTGGCGGATACAGCGCTGCGGACAGCCGATTCCGGTTATCTGACACGCCGTCTGGTTGACGTAGCCCAAGATGTAATCGTCCGCGAAGATGACTGTGGTACCGATAAAGGGATTACAGTTACCCGCATTCAAGATGGTAAGGAGATTATCGAAGATCTGTTCGACCGTATTGAAGGTCGCTACTGCTTCGAGACAATTCGTCATCCGGAGACTGGTGAAATCATTATCCGTCGTGACGAATTGATTGATACAGACAAAGCGAATGCCATTGTTAACGCTGGCGTTGAGAAGCTGCAAATCCGTTCCGTACTCAGCTGCCGTGCCCGTCATGGGGTATGTAAGAAGTGCTATGGCCGGAACCTTGCAACAGGCAAACACGTTGAAATTGGTGAAGCTGTAGGTATTATCGCGGCGCAATCTATCGGTGAACCAGGAACCCAGCTGACCATGCGTACGTTCCATACCGGGGGCGTTGCCGGCGATGACATCACACAAGGTTTGCCGCGTATTCAGGAGCTTTTTGAAGCTCGGAATCCGAAAGGTCAAGCTACCATCAGTGAAATTGACGGTGTAGTTAAGGAAATTCGCGAAGCTAAGGACCGTCGTGAAATCGAGGTTCAGGGCGAAGCTGAAACGAAAGTGTATTCGGTAACCTATGGATCACGCCTCCGCGTCAGCGAAGGCCAAGAGATTGAAGCGGGTGACGAGCTCACCGACGGTTCTATCGATCCTAAGGAAATTCTGCGCATTAAAGGAATCCGTGGGGTACAGAACTATATCTTGCAAGAAGTTCAGCGCGTATACCGGAACCAGGGCGTAGAAATTAACGATAAGCACGTTGAAGTTATGATCAAACAGATGCTGCGGAAGATTCGGATCGTAGATGCTGGGGATACTCAGCTCCTGCCGGGCTCTTATGTAGATCTGTACGAATATGAAGTAGCGAACAAAGAAGCTATTCTGTCCGGTAAAGAGCCAGCTGTGGCTAAACCGGTTCTGCTCGGGATCACCAAAGCTTCACTCGAGACGGATTCCTTCCTGTCTGCGGCATCGTTCCAAGAAACAACTCGTGTTCTTACCGATGCAGCGATCAAAGGCAAAGTGGATAAATTGCTCGGCCTGAAGGAAAATGTCATCATCGGTAAGCTGATTCCTGCAGGTACAGGGATGAACCGCTATCGGAGTGTTGAATTTGACGGTCCGGAAGGCGAAGAGACTGCAGAAGAAGGCTTAGAAACTGTAACGGCCGAGTAACATCGACCTGCTAACAAAACAGCGGCGCACCAGCTTTTTCTAGCTGGTTGCGCCATTGTTTTCTACTTGAGAAAAATATAAAGAATCTTTCTTGACAATGCCTAGAACTAGTGCTAATATAGCAAAGTGCGTGAGTGCGGCATAACCTGTTCTTCTTTGGAGGGATAAACTTGTCTAATGATAAAGGACTACAGGATGCTCATGTCAAGATCGGCACCAAGCAGACGGTAAGAGCTGTCGAGCTAGGATTGGCCGATGAGGTTTATGTGGCTCAAGATGCAGACAGTCGAATTACATCGAAGATCATAGCGCTTTGCAATGAAGCGTCTGTCAAGATCACCTATGTCGATACAATGGTTGAACTAGGCAAGGCATGCGGCATTGAAGTAGGAGCTGCGATGGCTGCGATTGTAAGACAATAATGGATTGAAAATGTTTTTGCTAGGGATAACCGAGGCAAGGACTTTTCCTTTGTTCTTTTATGAACCGCCTGGGTCTGTGGGCTTAAAGAATGGTTTGTAAAGAAACATGAAGAATTGAGGAAGGGGGTGGCAACAACATGCCAACTATTAACCAATTGGTGCGTAAAGGTCGTCAAGCTAAAGTAGAGAAGTCCAAATCGCCAGCATTGCAAAAGGGGTTTAATGCCCTGAAACGTGAGGCTACTGATTTGAGCGCTCCTCAAAAACGTGGGGTATGTACTCGTGTGGGTACTATGACTCCTAAGAAGCCGAACTCCGCGCTTCGTAAGTATGCCCGTGTTCGTCTGACGAACCGTGTAGAGGTGACTGCTTACATTCCGGGTATCGGACACAACCTGCAAGAGCACAGCGTCGTATTGATTCGCGGCGGTCGTGTAAAAGACCTTCCAGGTGTACGTTATCACATCGTTCGCGGCGCTTTGGATACGGCTGGAGTTAACAACCGTATGCAAGCTCGTTCTAAATACGGTGCTAAGCGTCCTAAAGCGAAGAAGTCTTAAGATAAATTAATGATGAATCATTTCTGAAAGGGGGATATCCATGCCACGCAAAGGTCCAGTTACAAAGAGAGACGTGTTGCCAGATCCGGTGTATAACAGCAAGCTTGTTACCCGTTTGATCAACCGCATCATGCTCGACGGTAAACGCGGAGTTGCTCAAAGCATCCTGTACAATGCGTTCAACCTTATTCAAGAACGTACGGGCAATGATCCAATGGAAGTTTTTGAAGCAGCTATTAAGAATATCATGCCGGTTCTCGAGGTTAAGGCTCGTCGTGTTGGTGGTGCAAACTACCAAGTGCCGATCGAAGTTAAGCCAGAAAGACGTACATCCCTTGGATTACGTTGGCTCGTGAACTACTCCCGCAACCGCGGAGAGAAGACCATGGAAGAGCGTTTGGCAGCAGAGATCATCGATGCTTCCAATAACACAGGCGCTTCCGTGAAGAAACGCGAAGACACACACAAAATGGCTGAAGCGAACAAAGCGTTTGCTCACTACCGCTGGTAGGATTAAGGTCATAACCATTAACTTCAATTTTGAAGGGAGACACATTCATGGCAAGAGAGTTCTCCTTGAAAAATACACGTAACATCGGTATCATGGCGCATATTGACGCCGGTAAGACAACTACCACTGAACGGATCTTGTTCTACACAGGCCGTACGCACAAAATCGGTGAAGTTCACGAAGGTGCGGCAACGATGGACTGGATGGAGCAAGAGCAGGAGCGCGGGATTACGATCACGTCTGCTGCAACAACCGCTCAATGGAAGGGTCACCGCGTCAATATCATTGATACTCCGGGGCACGTTGACTTCACTGTAGAAGTAGAACGTTCCCTGCGTGTATTGGACGGGGCCGTAGGCGTTTTCAGTGCGAAGGAAGGCGTAGAGCCGCAGTCTGAGACTGTATGGAGACAGGCTGACCGCTATGGCGTACCTCGGATCGCATATGTTAACAAAATGGATATTATCGGTGCCGACTACCTGAACGTTGTCAAAGACATGCGTGAGCGTCTGCAAGCGAACGCAGTTGCAATTCAACTGCCAATCGGTGCAGAGAATGACTTTGTTGGTATTATCGACATTGTCGAAGAGAAAGCTTACATGTACAAAGATGACTTGGGACAAGACATCGAAGTTGTAGAAGTTCCAGCAGAGTTCAAAGATCAAGTTGCAGAACTTCGTATGGAACTGGTAGAGAAAGTTGCAGAACTGGATGAAGAATTGACGATGAAATACCTCGAAGGCGAGGAAATCACCGTTGAAGAACTGAAAGCAGCTCTCCGTAAGGGTGTTGTAGAAGTTAAGATCTTCCCAGTAATCTGCGGTTCTTCTTACCGCAACAAAGGCGTTCAGCTGATGCTGGATGCTGTAATTGATTACTTGCCATCCCCACTCGACGTTCCTGCAATCGAGGGTACCCTTGAAGACGGAACTGAGACGGTTCGTCATTCTTCTGACGAAGAGCCATTCTCCGCTCTGGCATTTAAAATCATGACCGACCCTTACGTTGGTAAGCTGACGTTCTTCCGCGTATACTCCGGTATTCTTCAATCCGGTTCTTATGTGCTGAATGCAACGAAAGGCAAACGCGAGCGGATCGGACGTATCCTTCAGATGCACGCTAACAGCCGTCAAGAGATCAGCGAAGTATACGCTGGTGACATCGCGGCAGCTGTAGGTTTGAAAGATACAGGAACAGGTGATACACTGTGTGATGAGAAGAGTCCAGTAATTCTGGAATCCATGGACTTCCCAGAGCCAGTTATCGAGATCGCTGTTGAACCTAAGACGAAAGCAGACCAAGATAAGATGGGTGTTGCTCTCGGTAAATTGACAGAGGAAGATCCTACTCTTCGTGCACATACGAACGAAGAAACCGGCCAAACCATTTTGGCAGGTATGGGTGAACTTCATCTGGACATCATCATCGACCGTATGCGTCGTGAGTTCAAGGTAGACACCAATGTGGGTAAACCACAGGTTGCTTACCGTGAAACCTTCAAGGCAGCAGGACGCGTCGAAGGTAAATTCGTTCGTCAGTCCGGTGGTCGTGGTCAATACGGTCACGTATGGGTTGAGTTCGAACCTCTTGAGCCAGGTACTGGCAACCAGTTCGACAGCAAGATCGTCGGTGGTTCCGTGCCTAGAGAATTTATTGGTCCTGCACAACAGGGTATTGAAGAAGCTATGAAGAATGGTGTCATCGCTGGGTTCCCAGTTGTTGACGTTAAAGCCACAATCGTAGACGGTTCATACCATGACGTTGACTCCAGTGAAATGGCGTTTAAGATTGCCGGTTCCATGGCGCTTAAAGCAGCTAAAGACAAGTGTCAACCAACATTGCTTGAGCCAATCATGAAAGTTGAAGTAACTGTCCCTGAAGAGTACATGGGTGACGTTATGGGTATGCTGAACTCCCGCCGCGGCCGTATCGAAGGTATGGATTCCCGCGCAGGCGCTCAAATTATTCGTGCGAAAGTGCCTCTCTCTGAAATGTTCGGTTACTCCACAACGCTTCGCTCCGGTACGCAAGGACGCGGCGTGTTCTCTATGGTTCTCTCTCACTATGAAGAAGTGCCTAGAAGCATTGCTGAAGAAATTGCATCCAAGAGCAAAGGCGGAGAATAATTTTTACTTCTGGTCGGAGTCCCATGTGACTTCACAATGACTCTGATCAGCTCAACATAATAATCCATATTTGAGGAGGAAATGTTTAAAATGGCTAAGGCTAAATATGAACGTACTAAACCGCACGTTAACATCGGTACTATCGGTCACGTCGACCATGGTAAAACAACTCTGACTGCTGCGATCACTACTGTATTGTCCAAAACTTACGGCGGTGCTGCTGTAGCATTCGATCAAATCGACAAAGCTCCAGAAGAGCGCGAACGCGGTATCACAATCTCTACTGCACACGTAGAATACGAAACTCCTAACCGTCACTATGCACACGTTGACTGCCCAGGTCACGCCGACTATGTTAAAAACATGATCACTGGCGCGGCTCAAATGGACGGCGCTATCCTGGTTGTATCCGCAGCTGACGGCCCAATGCCACAAACTCGCGAACACATCCTGTTGTCCCGCCAAGTAGGCGTTCCTTACATCGTTGTATTCTTGAACAAGTGCGACATGGTTGAAGACGAAGAACTTCTGGAACTGGTTGAAATGGAAGTTCGCGACTTGCTGAACGAATACGAGTTCCCAGGTGATGACACTCCAATCACTCGCGGTTCTGCTCGTGAAGCTCTGCAAAACCCTGATGGCGAATGGGCTAAGAAAATCGTTGAAATGTTCGAAACGATCGACACTTACATTCCATTGCCAGAACGCGAAACTGACAAGCCTTTCCTTATGCCTGTCGAGGACGTATTCTCCATCACTGGCCGCGGTACCGTTGCTACAGGTCGTGTAGAACGTGGTACTGTTAAAGTTGGTGACGAAGTTGAAATCGTAGGTATCGAAGAAGAAACTAAGAAATCCGTAGTTACCGGTGTGGAAATGTTCCGCAAATTGCTGGACTCCGCTCAAGCTGGTGACAACATCGGTGCGTTGCTTCGCGGTATCGATCGTACACAAATCGAGCGTGGACAAGTATTGTCCAAGCCAGGTTCTGTTAACCCACATACAGAATTCACGGCTCAAATCTACGTTCTGACTAAAGAAGAAGGTGGACGTCATAAGCCTTTCTTCACTGGATACCGTCCTCAGTTCTACTTCCGTACAACTGACGTAACTGGTATCATCAACCTGCCAGAAGGCAGCGAAATGGTAATGCCTGGTGATAACATCACGGTTACTGTTCAACTGATCTCCCCAATCGCGATTGAAGAAGGAACTAAGTTCTCCATTCGTGAAGGCGGACGCACAGTTGGTGCAGGTTCCGTAGCAACTATCATCAAGTAATAAGACAGAACAAGTCTTATTTCATATAAAGCAACAGTGTACTGGAACGAGTAACAGTGTGTCGTAAACGAAAGACTTAAAAGGTTCGTCTCTACGGGGGCGGACCTTTTTTGTTGTGGATATTTATGTGGCAGGGACAGGTAAACAGAGTGAGTTAGACACATATACCCAGACTTATACAGATACTCACAGTAGCTTTTAGTAAAATGTTGATTAAGCCACTTGTTTAAAGAGAAAAGGCAATGTAACTTGTGAATAAGTAATTCGCAATTCATGTAGATATCCACAAGATTAGGTTAAAATGAATAATACTGTGAAGAACTAACACTGGAATGTCATAAGGTGTATAGTTTGTTTTTAATGAAAGCTGCATTATAGATCAGAGAGCCCTTATTGAAGGCCTTTGATAGGAAACTGTTTTTGCTATATATATGTAGAAAATCGACTCACAAAAAAAATATACATTTTCACTTGCATAACGCCTAACTATTCTATATAATAATGAATGTTGTTCTGTGACGTTGCGATGATGTGAGAGGTTACTGACACACCCGGCCCCTTTGCCATGGGAGGTATGTTAGAAAATTTTCACGGAGTATGTCCGATACCAAATTGGGCGATAGAAGGAGGGACTAAAATGGCAAAGCAAAAAATTCGTATTCGTTTGAAAGCTTACGACCACAGAATTCTTGATCAATCCGCAGAGAAAATCGTTGAGACTGCAAAGCGTTCCGGTGCTGGTGTATCCGGTCCGATTCCGCTTCCAACTGAGAAACAAATCATTACAATTCTCCGCGCGGTACACAAGTACAAGGATTCTCGGGAACAATTCGAACAACGTACGCATAAGCGTCTGATCGATATTGTTAATCCGACTCCACAAACTGTGGATGCCTTGATGCGCTTGGACCTGCCGTCCGGTGTAGATATCGAAATTAAACTGTAAGTCAAGTGCAGTAACATGATGAGGAAAAGAAAAGAGGTGTCAACATGAAAGGTATCTTAGGAAAAAAACTCGGAATGACTCAAGTGTTTACCCCAGAAGGTAACGTTGTTCCAGTAACAGTTATCGAAGCAGGACCCAATGTTGTTCTTCAAAAGAAAGACGTTGAGAACGATGGGTACGAAGCGGTACAGCTCGGTTTCTCCGATAAGAAAGAGAAGAGAGCGAACAAACCAGAAGCAGGGCATGCCAAGAAGGCTAATACTGCACCTAAGCGCTACGTTCGTGAAATTCGCGGTGTTGATTTGGCGGGTTATGAGGTTGGCCAAGAAGTTAAAGCTGATCTTTTCGCTGAAGGCGAATTTGTTGACGTAACTGGTATTTCTAAAGGTAAAGGTTTTGCAGGTGTTATCAAACGTTGGGGACAAAGCCGCGGACCAATGGCGCACGGCTCCCGTTACCATCGCAGACCAGGTTCCATGGGTTCTATCCAAGCGAACCGCGTTCCTAAAGGCAAGCGCCTGCCAGGACATATGGGTCATGAGACGGTTACCATTCAACGTTTGGAAGTTGTTCGTGTAGATGCAGAACGTAACGTACTGCTCGTAAAAGGATCTATCCCAGGCCCTAAGAACAGCTTTGTGAAAATTCAAGAATCGGTGAAGAAATAATCTGCTGAAGAAAGGAGGAACAAGAAATGCCAAAAGTATCACTTTATAATGTAAGTGGCAGCCAAGTAGGCGAAGTGGAATTGAATGATGCAGTGTTCGGAATCACTCCGAATGTACATGTCCTTCATGATGCTGTTGTTATGCAGCGCGCTTCCCTGCGTCAAGGCACCCACAAAGTAAAAGGACGCTCCGAAGTACGTGGCGGTGGACGTAAACCTTGGAAACAAAAAGGTACAGGTCGCGCTCGTCAAGGTTCGATCCGTTCTCCACAATGGGTTGGCGGTGGTGTGGTATTTGGACCAACTCCACGCAGCTATGCATACAAACTGCCTAAGAAGGTTCGTCGTCTTGCGATTAAATCCGCTCTGTCTTCCAAGGTTCTCGACAACGAAATCATCGTACTCGATGCTTTGACACTGAGCGCTCCTAAGACGAAAGAATTTGCAGCAATTTTGAACAACCTGAAGGTAGATCGTAAAGCATTGATCGTAGCTCCTAGCTATGATGACAATGTTGCACTTTCTGCTCGTAACATCCCAGGTGTTAAATTTGTAGCAGCTGACGGCATTAATGTTCTTGACGTGCTGACGCACGACAAACTGATCATTACGAAAGAAGCAGTTCAGAAGGTAGAGGAGGTGCTCGCGTAATGAAAGATCCTCGTGATATTATCAAACGTCCAGTGATTACGGAACGTACGGCTGAATACATGGGTGACATGAAATATGTCTTCGAAGTGGATATTCGTGCTAACAAGACCGAAATTAAACAGGCTATTGAAGCGATCTTTAACGTCAAAGTAAGCAATGTAAACACTTTGCGCGTTCCTGCGAAGCCTAAACGGTATGGACGTCACTTCGGTTACAGACCGGAATGGAAGAAGGCGTTCGTAACTCTGACGGCTGACAGCAAACCGCTGGAGTTCTTTGAATCGGTATAATAACTTCTCAAAGTTAGGAGGGAAACACAGTGCCAATTAAAAAGTATAAACCGACATCCCCGGCTAGACGCGGTATGTCCGTATCTACATTCGAAGAAATCACTACGAATGTACCGGAGAAATCCTTGCTTGCACCACTTAGCAAAACTGCAGGCCGTAACAACCAAGGTAAAATTACGGTTCGTCACCATGGCGGCGGACACAAACGTAAATACCGGATTATCGACTTCAAACGTAACAAAGACGGCATTCCAGGTCGCGTTGCTACGATTGAATACGATCCAAACCGTACTTCTAACATCGCTCTGATCCATTATGTTGACGGTGAGAAGCGTTATATCATCGCTCCTAAAGGATTGAAAGTAGGCGACGAGGTTGTATCCGGCGCGGGTTCCGATATCAAAATCGGTAACGCTATGCCACTGGAAAACATCCCAGTAGGTACAGTTATCCACAACATCGAGCTGCAACCAGGTAAAGGTGGACAACTTGTTCGTGCTGCTGGTACTGAAGCTCAATTGCTCGGTAAAGAAGATAAATACGTAACAGTTCGCTTGTCTTCTGGCGAAGTTCGTAGAATTCTTAAAGTTTGCCGTGCGACTATCGGTTCTGTAGGTAACGAAGATCACGAGCTCGTGAAGATCGGTAAAGCAGGCCGCAGCCGCTGGCTTGGACAACGTCCTGAAGTGCGCGGGGTAGTAATGAACCCTAACGATCACCCACACGGTGGTGGTGAAGGTCGTGCTCCAATCGGTCGTAAGTCGCCATTGTCTCCTTGGGGCAAACCAACCCTTGGTTACAAAACGCGTAAAAAAGGCAAAGCATCTGATAAGTATATTGTTCGTCGCCGCACGAAGTAATGCGTTCTTACGCATAACTTCTCGGCAACTATCGATGAAGATTGGCTGACAGGCTGATTTGAAGGGAGGATTTAACCTATGAGTCGCAGTTTGAAAAAGGGACCATTTATTGATGGATACCTGCTCAAGAAAGTGGAAGAAGTGAATGAGGCCGGCAAGAAGACGGTTATCAAAACTTGGTCCCGCCGCTCCACGATTTTCCCACAGTTTATCGGACACACATTCGGCGTTTATGACGGCCGCAAGCATGTACCGGTATATGTAACGGAAGACATGGTCGGACACAAACTGGGCGAATTCGCCCCAACTCGTACGTACAAAGGACATACGGACGACGACAAGAAAACTAGACGTTAATTATACGTTCTTCTTTTGAGAGGAGGTAACAGAATTGGAAGCAAAAGCACATGCAAGGTCTATCCGTATTGCTCCGCGTAAAGCTCAACTCGTTGTTGACTTGATCCGCGGTAAGCAAGTGGGTGAAGCTATCGCGATTCTCCGTCACACTCCGAAGGCAGCATCTCCGGTAGTGGAGAAGCTTCTGAACTCGGCGATCGCTAACGCAGAGCATAACTATTCTATGGACGTAAATAAATTGGTTATTACAGAAGCTTATGTAAACCAAGGACCGACAATGAAACGTTTCCGTCCACGGGCTATGGGACGTGCAAGTCGGATCAACAAACGCACCAGCCACATCACTTTGGTGGTATCCGAAAAATAAGGAGGGAAAACGTGTGGGCCAAAAGGTAAATCCGGTCGGATTACGGGTAGGTATTATCCGTGATTGGGAATCAAAATGGTACGCAGGCAAGGATTTCGGTGATCTTCTTCTGGAAGACGTAAAAATCCGTGAACACCTGAAAAACAAATTGAAGGATTCTGCTGTATCTCGTATTGAAATCGAGAGAGCGGCTAATCGTGTGAACGTGACGATCCACACCGCTAAGCCAGGTATGGTTATCGGTAAGGGTGGTTCTGAAGTTGAGAACCTGCGCAATGAAATCACTAAGATTGCAGGCGGCAAGAAAGTTCACATCAATATCTCTGAAATTAAGCAAGCAGATCTGGACGCTATTCTCGTTGCAGAAAGCATTGCTCAACAATTGGAACGTCGTGTATCTTTCCGTCGCGCTCTGAAACAAGCGATTCAAAGAACAATGCGTTCTGGTGCTAAAGGAATCAAAACTGCAGTCAGCGGTCGCCTTGGCGGTGCTGAAATTGCACGTTCGGAAGGCTACAGTGAAGGAACTGTTCCACTTCATACCCTTCGTGCCGACATCGACTACGGAACGGCTGAAGCTCATACGACATATGGTCGTATCGGCGTAAAAGTATGGATTTATCGTGGAGAGGTTCTTCCTACGGCTAAGAAACAACAAGCTGCTCAGGAAGGAGGCAACTAATCATGTTGGTACCAAAACGCGTAAAACACCGCAAACAACAACGCGGTAGTATGAGAGGCCAAGCAAAGGGCGGCACTGAGCTGAACTTTGGTGAATTCGGTCTGCAAGCCGTTGAACCAGCTTGGATCACAAACCGTCAAATCGAAGCAGCGCGTATTGCGATGACTCGTTACATCAAACGTGGCGGTAAAGTATGGATTAAAATTTTCCCTGACAAACCGATTACTCAGAAGCCTCTCGAAGTCCGGATGGGTAGCGGTAAAGGTAACGTAGAAAAATGGGTCGCAGTTGTTAAACCAGGCAAGATCCTGTTCGAACTTGCTGGAGTATCTGAGGAAATTGCTCGTGAAGCGATGCGCCTTGCTGCTCACAAACTGCCGATCAAAACTAAGTTTGTGAAACGTGAAGAATTGGGTGGTGAAGCAAATGAAAGCTAATGAACTTCGCAACTTAACCACTGCTGAAATCGAACAGAAGATTGCCGGATTTAAAGAGGAACTCTTTAACCTCCGTTTTCAATTGGCTACCGGTCAGCTTGATAACCCTACTCGGATCCGTGACGTGCGCAGAGAAATAGCTCGTGCTAAAACCGTATTACGTGAAAGAGAACTTGGGATCACTAGTTAATGAAAGCAATGCTGCGATGCGCAGCGCCTGAACTCAGGAAGGAGGCCAACCATGAGCGAACGCAATGCCCGTAAAGTGCAAATTGGTAAAGTAGTCAGCGACAAAATGGATAAAACCATCGTGGTAGCTGTTGAAACATACAAAAAGCACAGCCTGTACCACAAACGCATTAAGGTTACTAAGAAATTTAAAGCACACGACGAGAACAACACTGCGAAAATCGGTGATATCGTTAAAATCGCCGAAACTCGTCCGCTTTCCAAAGATAAGCGCTGGAGACTTGTTGAAGTCGTAGAAGAAGCGGTAATTATCTAATTGCAACGGAGCTTAACCGAAAGGAGGAAATTTCAATGATTCAACCATTTACACGCTTGCATGTGGCTGACAACTCTGGAGCGAAGGAATTGATGTGTATTCGCGTTCTGGGTGGTACTGGTCGTCGCACGGCTAATATCGGTGATTTGATCGTATGTTCTGTCAAACAAGCAACACCAGGCGGCGTTGTCAAAAAAGGTGATGTAGTAAAAGCTGTTGTTGTTCGTACGAAGCGTTCTGTACGTCGTAAAGACGGTTCTTACATCGCATTTGATGAGAATGCAGCAGTTGTTGTTAAAGAAGATAAGAGCCCACGCGGTACTCGTATTTTCGGACCAGTTGCTCGCGAACTTCGCGACAAGGACTTCATGAAGATCGTTTCCTTGGCTCCGGAAGTTATCTAATAGACTTAACATTAAGATCGGTTGATACAGGAGGTGTAAAGAATGCCTAGACTGAAAAAAGTTCTGGAGTCTCACAACAACAAACTGCACGTGAAGAAAGAGGACACTGTTATCGTAATCAGCGGTAAGGACAAAGGTAAAAAAGGTCGCGTTATCGCTGCTTATCCTCGTGAAAACCGTGTATTGGTAGAAGGCGTAAACATGGTGAAAAAGCACCAAAAGCCTAACCAACTGAATCCGCAAGGCGGAATCATTGAGAAAGAAGCTCCGATTCACGTTTCTAACGTAATGCACGTTGATCCTAAGGACGGAAAAGTAACTCGTATCGGTTACAAAGTATTGGACAACGGTAAGAAAGTACGTGTAGCAAAAAGATCCGGAGAAGTAATCGACTAATCCAGTAATGTAAGAAAGGAGGTCCATGATTCATGGCAACGAGATTGAAAGAGCGTTTTTTGAATGAAGTAACACCTGCCTTGATTCAAAAGTTTAACTATTCGACCGTAATGCAAGTACCTAAGATCGAGAAAGTCGTTATCAACATGGGTGTTGGTGACGCAGTATCTAACTCTAAAGTACTTGATGCAGCGGTTAACGATCTGCAGCTGATCGCTGGTCAAAAGCCAGTAATCACTAAAGCGAAGAAATCCATCGCTGGATTTAAACTTCGTGAGAACATGCCAATCGGCGTGAAGGTAACTCTTCGCGGAGATCGCATGTACTATTTCCTCGACAAACTGTTCAACGTTACCCTGCCTCGCGTACGTGACTTCCACGGCGTATCGAACAAAGCGTTCGACGGACGCGGTAACTACACACTTGGACTCAAGGAACAATTGATTTTCCCTGAGATTGAGTATGATCAAGTTGATAAAGTGCGCGGTATGGATATCGTAATCGTAACGACGGCTAAAACCGATGAAGAGTCCCGCGAACTGCTGACCGGGCTCGGAATGCCTTTTGTAAAATAAGGAAAAATCCGATTCTCCGAATCGATCTGGGAGGTGTCAGGCTAAGTGGCAAAAACTTCGATGAAAGTTAAACAACAACGTACACCTAAATTCAAGGTGCGGGCATACACCCGTTGCGAACGTTGTGGTCGTCCACATTCGGTCCTGCAGAAGTACAAAATTTGCAGAATTTGTTTCCGTGAATTAGCTTATAAAGGCCAGATCCCTGGCGTGAAAAAAGCAAGCTGGTAATCAATCAACGACGGGAAGGAGGTTTACACGAATGACTATGTCAGATCCTATTGCAGATATGCTTACACGTATTCGTAACGCCAATATCGTGCGTCACGAGACGGTAGAAATGCCTGCATCGACAATCAAGAAACAAATCGCTGAGATTTTGAAGCGTGAAGGATTTATCCGTGACGCTGAATATATCGATGACAACAAACAAGGGATTATCCGTATTTTCCTGAAATATGGCCCGAACAACGAGCGCGTAATCACTGGTCTTAAGAGAATCAGTAAGCCAGGTCTTCGCGTGTACACGAAGAGTAACGAAATTCCTCGTGTCCTCGGCGGATTGGGTATCGCGATTATCTCCACTTCCAAGGGAGTAATCACTGACAAGGAAGCGCGTCAGGCTAAAGCCGGCGGCGAAGTTGTCTGCTACGTTTGGTAATTAACGTCACAAAACAAGGAGGTGCAGCAAATGTCCCGTATTGGTCGTAAACCAATAACAGTACCAAGTGGTGTGAGCATCACACTCGATAACACTGTAATTACGGTTAAAGGTCCTAAAGGAACTTTGAGCCGTGAGCTTCACAAAGACATGAAGGTAACAGTTGAAGATAACTCTGTCACTGTTGAACGTCCTTCTGACAATAAATTGCATCGTTCCCTGCATGGTACTACGCGCAGCGTAGTAAACAACATGGTGAGCGGCGTAACTGAAGGTTTCTCCAAATCTCTCGAGCTGGTTGGTGTCGGATACCGCGCAAGCAAATCTGGCGACAAGATCGTACTCAACGTTGGGTACTCCCATCCGGTAGAAATCACTCCGGAACCAGGCATCGAGTTCGAAGTACCTTCTAACACGAAGATCATTGTTAAAGGTATCGATAAAGAGCGCGTAGGTGCATACGCTGCTAAGATCCGCTCTGTACGCGAACCAGAACCTTACAAAGGTAAAGGTATCAAGTACGAAGGCGAACGTATTATCCGCAAAGAGGGTAAAGCCGGTAAGAAGAAATAAGCTTCTTTACCGTAACCCCCTCTGGCTTTTTCATGTGGAAGCATTGGTATGGTAAACCGAAGGGAGTGAAATGGAACTCATGATCACGAAACCAGATAAGAACAAAGCTCGTCTGAAAAGACATTTGCGTGTACGGAAGAAAATCCAAGGAACTGCTGAACGTCCAAGATTGAACGTTTACCGTTCTGCTAAGCACATCTATGCTCAGATTATCGATGACGTAGCAGGTGTAACACTTGCTTCTGCATCCACTGTGGATAAAGAGCTTAGCAAGGAAATCGGTAATGGCGGTAACGTGGAATCTGCTCGTAAGGTTGGCGAATTGATCGCTAAACGCGGACAGGAAAAAGGCGTTAAAAACGTGGTATTTGACCGCGGAGGTTACTTGTACCATGGACGTATTCAAGCGCTGGCTGACGCTGCTCGCGAAGCAGGACTTGAATTCTAAGACACTTACAAAAGGAGGTAAACGACTTGCGTATTGATCCTAATACTTTAGAACTGACTGAAAGAGTTGTAAATATTAACCGCGTAGCTAAAGTAGTTAAAGGCGGACGTCGCTTCAGCTTCAGCGCACTGGTTGTTGTCGGCGACGGCAAGGGCTGGGTTGGCGCTGGTATCGGTAAAGCTGGCGAAGTTCCTGATGCGATCCGTAAAGGTATCGAGGATGCGAAGAAGAACCTGGTACATGTACCACTGGTTGGAACAACAATTCCTCACCAAATTACTGGTCACTTCGGTGCAGGCCGCGTATTGCTTAAACCAGCATCGGAAGGTACTGGGGTTATCGCTGGCGGACCGGTTCGTGCGGTGCTCGAATTGGCTGGTGTAGGCGACATTTTGACAAAATCTTTAGGTTCTTCGAATTCGATGAACATGGTCAACGCGACTTTGGAGGGCTTGTCCCGTCTGAAACGCGCTGAGGATGTAGCGAAGTTGCGCGGTAAATCCGTCGAAGAACTTCTCGGTTAAGGAGGGAATCAAAGTGGCAAAACTTCAAATTACCCTCGTACGCAGTTTGATCGGACGTCCAGAGAATCAACGTACGACCGTTAAAACTTTGGGTCTTCGCAAGATCAATCAAAAGGTTGTTCACAATGACAATCCTGCCATTCGTGGTATGGTTAATCATGTGAGCCATCTGGTTAAGGTTGAAGAGATTCAAGACTAAGTTATTCATAACTAGTCCACAATTAATAAGGAGGTGCAACGAACGATGAAGTTACATGAGCTTTCCCCAGCTCCTGGTTCCCGTAAAGAGCGCAAACGCGTGGGTCGCGGTACCAGCAGCGGCATGGGTAAAACATCAGGTCGTGGTCACAAAGGTCAAAACGCTCGTTCCGGCGGTGGTGTGCGTCCGGGCTTCGAAGGCGGTCAAAACCCGCTGTATCGTCGCTTGCCGAAACGCGGTTTTGTGAATCCAACGCGGAAAGAGTATGCGATTGTGAACATCGAAGAACTGAACAGCTTTGCGGCGGACACAGAAGTTACTCCTGAACTGTTGTTCGAACAAGGCATCGTGAAGAACGCGAAGAGCGGAATCAAGATCCTTGGCAACGGTGAAGTCACTGTCAAACTGACTGTTAAAGCTAACAAGTTCTCTCAATCTGCGGTAGAGAAAATCGAGGCTGCCGGCGGTAAAACCGAGGTGATCTAATGTTTAAGACGGTTAAAAATATATGGCACGTGAAAGAGCTTCGCAACCGGATCTTGTTCACTTTGTTTGTCTTTATTATCTACCGGATCGGTACATTTGTACCGGTACCGGGAGTCAATAAGGATGTATTCGAAGCTTCCAATAATGATGCTGGTAACCAATTGTTCGGGCTCTTGAACACATTCTCAGGCGGTGCCTTGAAGCAATTCTCGATCTTCGCCCTGGGGATCGTGCCTTATATTACGGCTTCCATCATAGTTCAGCTTCTGTCGATGGATGTTATTCCGAAACTTGCGGAATGGGCCAAACAAGGCGAGCAAGGGAAGAAGAAATCTGCACAGTTAACTCGATATATGACGATCGTGCTGGCTTTGATTCAATCCTTTGCCATGGCCGTTGGCTTTAACCGTCTGTATGGCACAGAGATGGTTCCAGGTGCTACATTTGTCGACTATCTGTTGATTGCCATCGTTCTAACCGCAGGTACTTCGTTCTTGATGTGGCTCGGTGAGCAAATTACCGAGAAGGGAATAGGTAACGGGATCTCGATCATTATCTTTGCGAGTATCGTAGCTGCTTTTCCTGCACATATTCAGACGATTGCTAGATCGGATTTCATGCAAGACGGACAGATGTTCCTGAATATCATCAAATCGGTGATTATTCTGATCATCTGTATCGCAATTGTGGTGGGTGTCATTTACATCCAGCAAGCGATCCGGAAGATTCCGGTTCAATATGCTAAACGGGTAGTCGGCAACAAAATGTACGGTGGACAAAATACGCATATCCCATTGAAAATCAATGCGGCAGGCGTAATTCCAGTAATCTTTGCTATCTCGCTCCTTCAGTTCCCGGTTATTATCGCGAGCTTTTGGTCGACACATGCTTGGGCTAGATGGGTTACCGAACATTTGAAGACGACGCAGCCGCTCGGCATTGTGCTGTATGTGATCATGATCATCGGATTCACATTCTTCTACACGTTCGTTCAGATGAATCCAACGCAAATGGCGGATCAAATGAAGAAGAACGGTGGTTATATTCCGGGTGTACGTCCGGGTAAAACTACAGAGAAGTATTTGACACGGGTTATGTCCCGTTTGACGATGACCGGCGCGCTCTTCCTGGCGGTAATCTCTGTCCTTCCGGTTGTCTTTGGCGCCTTGGCAGGATTGCCTCAGTCAGTGCAAATCGGCGGCACTTCGCTGCTCATCGTAATCGGCGTTGCGCTGGATACTATGAAGCAAATCGAGAGCCAATTGATCAAACGTCATTACAAAGGGTTTATTAATAAGTAAGCGGGTAGGTTCCGGATCGGATTCTTAATTGAATTCGCCGGCACCTATTGTGCTGTTTGTTGCAGCATGTGTTAGTCTGAGAGGGAGCGATAAGGCATGAACATTTTATTCATGGGGCCTCCTGGAGCAGGAAAGGGAACACAAGCAGAAGCGATTGTTGGTACCTTTGGTATTCCTCATGTATCGACAGGCGATGCATTTCGTCTGGCGATCAAACAGGGAACTCCTGTAGGGAAGAAAGCCAAAGAATACATCGATCAAGGTCTGTTGGTACCTGATGATGTGACTGTCGGTATTGTTCGCGAGCGTCTGCAGCAGTCCGATTGCGAAAAAGGTTTCTTACTGGATGGTTTTCCAAGAACCCTTTCGCAAGCGGAAGCGCTGGAAGCTCTGCTTGGTGAACTAGGACGCCGACTGGATCATGTAATCAATTTGAAAGTGGATCGCGACAAGTTGCTTGCGCGTCTTACGGGACGCCGCATTTGCAAATCTTGTGGTTCCACTTACCATGTGATCTTTAATCCTCCCAAGCAGGAAGGTGTTTGTGATAAATGCGGTGGCGAGTTGTACCAACGTTCTGATGATAACGAAGAGAGCGTAGGCACACGCCTAGACGAGTATATCAACAAAACAGCACCACTCCTTAAGTTCTACGAAGATAAAGGTTTGCTGCGTCAGGTTGACGGTGAACAGGAAATTGATGCGGTATCTGAAGAAATCGTATCTTTACTGCGAGGTTAGGTGTAATGATCATTTGTAAATCCGAAACGGAACTGGGCTTTATGAGAGAAGCAGGCCGGATTGTTGCGGAGACGCACAAGCTTTTGGCTGAAGCGATCGAGCCGGGTATTACGACGGGGGAACTCGATCACATCGCTGACAAGTACATTCGCAGTCAAGGCGCGGTGCCATCTTTTAAAGGTTACAACGGTTTTCCTCATAATATTTGCGCTTCGGTCAATGAAGAGTTGGTACATGGATTTCCCGGTAAACGCAAACTAAACGAAGGCGATATTATCAGTCTTGACATCGGTGCAGAATTTCGCGGTTACCACGGCGATTCGGCTTGGACTTATCCGGTAGGTACAATTTCGGATGAGGCCCAGAAGCTTCTCGAGGTTACGGAAGGCTCTCTGTATGCAGGGCTAGCACTAGTCAAGCCAGATGTTCGCTTGTTTACAATATCGCATGCCATTCAGCGTCATATTGAAGATGCGGGTTTCTCAGTGGTTAGGGAATATGTCGGTCATGGCATTGGCGCCAAGCTTCATGAAGAACCTCAGATTCCGAACTATGGCGTTCCGGACCGCGGGCCTCGGCTTAAGCCGGGGATGGTGCTAGCGATTGAACCTATGGTCAATGTCGGCAAGCGTTATGTTAGAACGCTTGAGGATCATTGGACAGTAGTCACGGTCGACGGTTCATTATGCGCTCATTTTGAGCATACAGTGGCCGTAACACCTGATGGTTTAGAAATTTTTACAAAGCTGGATGCGTAGACGATGGTTTTGAAGAACCGGATGACTGCGGAAGTCGGACAGCTTGTGAAAGTGCTGAGAGGTAAGGACGCGGGCACTCTAGGAGTGATCGTCGAGCTGGTGGATGATAAATTTGTACTTATTGCAGACGGCTGCAAAAGAAAATTTGATTCGGCCAAGCGTAAGAGCCTTTTGCATCTTGAGCTCTTGCCTTACATCAGCAGCGAGGTTGTAAACAGTTTAAAGGAAAGCGGTCGGGTGACAAACGGAAAACTGCGTCATGCAGTAATTGCGTATAAACAGTCCACCGAAATTTATACCGAAGAGAAAGGAGACTGACTGTGGCTAAAGAGGATGTCATTGAAGTCGAAGGCACGGTGATCGAGCCGCTGCCGAATGCTACTTTTAAGGTTGAGCTGGAGAACGGTCATCAAATTCTCGCCCATGTTTCCGGTAAGCTGCGGATGCACTTTATCCGTATTCTGACAGGAGACAAAGTGGTCGTACAATTATCGCCATATGATTTAACTAAGGGTCGTATCACTTACCGTAAATAGATTCCATACCGCTAATTCATGAATTCGTGGTATGATAATAGAGTTGAGCTTTATCTGTAGAGCTTAACGAATGCTGCGAAGAGGGTTTTGCGTAGCAAAACTGGGTGAAATGCTTTGAAGCCAGTTTTACTCCGTAAAACTTCATCTATGCTTTGAAGCCAGTTTTACTTTCGTAAAACTTTGAGGAGGTAATAAACATGAAGGTAAGACCTTCTGTAAAGCCTATGTGCGAGAAATGCAAAGTCATTCGTCGTAAAGGCACTGTTATGGTAATTTGTGAAAATCCGAAACACAAACAAAAACAAGGTTAATGAAGGGGGTGTAGCGTAAAATGGCTCGTATAGCTGGAGTGGATTTGCCACGTGATAAACGCGTTGAGATCGCCTTGACTTACATTTTCGGAATCGGTAAGACGACTTCCCAGAAAATTTTGAGCACAACAGGCATCAATCCTGATACTCGCGTTCGGGATCTGACAGAAGATGAGGTTAGCAAACTTCGTGAAACGATCGACAAAGAGGTCAAAGTAGAAGGCGACCTGCGTCGTGAAATTTCCTTGAATATTAAACGTTTGATCGAAATCGGCTGCTACCGCGGCGTGCGTCACCGTCGTGGCCTGCCTGTTCGCGGACAACGTACGAAAACGAATGCCCGTACTCGTAAGGGTCCTCGTCGTACTGTAGCGAACAAGAAGAAGTAAGAAGGAGGGATAACAGACAATGGCTAAACCGAAAAAAGTCGTACGTACTAAACGTCGTGACCGTAAGAATATTGAATCTGGAGTGGCTCATATCCGTTCCACTTTCAACAATACGATCGTTACGATTACCGACCCACACGGAAACGCGATCTCCTGGGCTAGCTCAGGCGGTCTCGGATTCAAAGGTTCGCGTAAATCTACTCCATTCGCTGCGCAAATGGCTGCAGAATCCGCTGCCAAAGCTGCAATGGAACATGGTATGAAAACTGTTGAAGTTATGGTTAAAGGTCCTGGCGCCGGCCGTGAAGCTGCAATCCGCTCGCTTCAAGCTGCAGGCCTCGAAGTTAACATGATTAAAGACGTAACACCAATCCCGCACAACGGATGCCGTCCTCCAAAACGCCGTCGTGTCTAATGAAGCCAGCCTTAGTGTGGTATAACCGCATCGCAACTTGGTAAGAATGGATGTTTAGGCATACTACATGACTGACTCACAGGTGACAGTTTCATAAGGAGCGACGTTTCGAAGGAGGGTAATGCAGTGATAGAAATTGAAAAGCCAAAAATTGAGACCGTAGACGTTAACGATGAAGGCACTTATGGGAAGTTTATCATTGAACCGCTTGAGCGGGGATATGGAACGACTCTCGGCAACTCGCTTCGCCGGATTCTACTTTCTTCTCTTCCAGGTGCAGCGGTAACCTCGGTTCAAATCGATGGTGTTCTTCATGAGTTCGCGACCATCCCTGGCGTCATGGAAGACGTTACGGAAATCATTCTGAACCTGAAAGCTCTCTCGCTAAAAATTCACTCGGACGAGGAGAAGGTGCTCGAAATCGATGCTGAAGGCGAGGGTGCTATCACTGCAGGTGATATTCGTGCGGATAGTGATGTGGAAATCCTCAATCCGGAATTGCATATTGCTACGCTGGGTCCGGGATCCAGACTTCACATGCGAATTTTCGCTAACCGTGGACGCGGTTATGTGAAGGCTGACTTGAACAAACGTGATGATCAGCCAATCGGCGTCATCCCAGTCGACTCGATCTATACCCCAATTTCCCGTGTGAACTACGTTATTGAGAACACACGTGTTGGTCAAGTAACGAACTATGACAAGCTGACTCTTGAAGTATGGACGGATGGAAGCATTCGCCCAGAAGAGGCAGTAAGTTTGGGAGCGAAAATTTTGACCGAGCATCTCTACTTGTTCGTAGGCCTTACGGACGAAGCTAAAGATGCTGAAATTATGGTTGAGAAAGAAGAAGACAAAAAAGAGAAAGTTCTTGAAATGACGATTGAAGAGCTAGATCTCTCTGTTCGTTCTTACAACTGCCTCAAACGTGCCGGTATTAATACCGTGCAAGAGCTGACTACGAAGACCGAAGAAGATATGATGAAAGTCCGGAACCTTGGACGCAAATCTTTGGAGGAAGTTCAAGAGAAGCTCGAGGAACTTGGTTTGGGATTGCGTACAGAAGAATAGTTTACAGATCGTCTCAGCAAAGGGAGGGAAAAACATGGCATACCAAAAGTTGGGACGTGACTCCAGCGCTCGTAAAGCACTGTTTCGTGACTTGGTAACGGATCTGTTCTTGTATGAACGTATCCAAACTACTGAGGCTAAAGCAAAGGAAGTTCGTTCTATTGCGGAGAAACTGATCACGAAAGCTAAGCGTGGTGATTTGCATGCACGCCGTCAAGTAGCGGCATTCGTTCGTCGCGAGTCTATCGATGGGGAACAAGATGCAATCCAAAAGCTGTTTTCTGAATTGGCTACTCGTTACGCAGACCGTCCAGGCGGATACACACGTATCCTGAAGCTTGGAACACGTCGTGGTGACGCTGCTCCAATCGTGTATTTGGAACTGGTTGACCGCGCTTAAGTAATCAACTTCCCTGCCCCTTATGGGATCTAAGAATATCTTGGAACACCCGCAATCGTTATAGATTGTGGGTGGTTGTAGGGATAACATATAGAGCGACTGCGCGGATGAGCTTGGCTCTGCCCGCGGCCATCTGCCCCGGGTAAGCCATCTGGTTTGCACGGGGTTTGCTCTTTTTTAATGTAAATTGATACTTGGTTCATTAATCGATAATGCCACTCTCTGTTAGCGGGCGAGGACTCACTCTGCATGCAGGGAGTTTTAGTGTGTCAGCAGCTATGGGATGGCCGAGAGAAGAACTTTGAAGGTAATTTTAAATTACCCTAATTGTAGGCCTCTTACTCCGGGGATGTTTCCCGGTTATTAAGCGTGAATCCCCTAGAAGCTTCCCAAGCAGCCGGAGAAGATCGTGGGAAGGGGTAGAGCATGCGGAATTTATGCATGACCGTCAGTTTTGATGGTACAAGTTATTACGGCTTTCAATCACAGCCTGGCGGTAACACGATTCAGGATGTGATCGAACAGGCTCTGCAAGGATTAACAGGCGAGAAGATCAAAATCATCGGATCTGGTCGAACCGATGCTGGTGTACATGCCCGAGGACAGGTGTTCAATTTTCTTACAGACTCAGCTATTCCTACTGAGCGCTGGAGTATGGCTCTGAATGGCCGGCTTCCTAAGGATATTGTAATCGTAGATACCAGAGAGGTACCTGAAGGGTTTCATGCGAGGCGTTCAGCGAAGCGTAAGACCTATAGATACACGATTAATGCTAATCAGTTCGTCGACGTATTTCAGCGGCACTACCAGTTCCATCATCCAGGCAAGCTTAATGTGTCAGCCATGCAGGAAGGTTTGAAGTACCTAATAGGTACCCATGATTATACCTCTTTTGCATCTAGACACTCGACAAAGCCCAGTCATATCCGAACTATTTATGATGCTTTTATAACTGTTGATACGTCCAGCTGTCGTCCGGATTCACGAGATCAAGGGATAATTGAATTCTATATTACGGGCAATGGCTTCCTACAGCATATGGTTCGCATTATTATGGGAACTTTGCTGCAGGTGGGGGAAGGGAAAAGGACTCCACAGGACATAGCAGATATATTGGCCGCTCGTAATCGGAGTGCTGCAGGACCGACTGCGGTAAGCCATGGCCTGATGCTCTGGCAGGTAGAGTACGATTATACGCAAGCTTTCCCTGATCCGCTGTCGGAAATAGGTATGGAGTCAGATGAAGATGAGGATGAGGAATGAAACCTCAGGAGTTCTTCCCGCGTAGTAGTTACAAACTATTCTGAGGAGGAAAAACCTATGAATTGTCCTGTCTGTGATTCTGTTCGTATGAGGGAAGTCGAGAAGGATGGCGTATTGATCGATGTATGTCCTAGCTGTAAAGGAGTATGGCTGGACCGTGGGGAATTAGACAAGCTTCTGGAGGGAATCCGTGAGCTTCGCCCCATGTATGATGAGCATTATGAACAATCTTATAGGGAGCGGCAGCCGGAGTATGAAGCATCGGGGCAATACCGGGATGATGATTATCACCGTTCCAAGCACCACAAGAAGAAGAAACGGTCGGTATTAGATGTTTTCGGAGACCTGTTTGATTAATCCGAAAAATCACTTGCTTATTCAACGTTTATCCTGTAGAATAAAAGTTGTGTTTTCTTGATGGCTATCCCACAGCCCCGACCAAGAATTACACAATCATTGCTGTAAATATGTTTTACCAACCATTGAAAATTAATCTTTGAAACGAACATAAATATGTAACTTGAAGCTGTTAAATCGGCAGATATTGCATACTAAAAGACGATTTGTTTAGAGAATGAAGGAGGATCATTTCATGCGTACCACCTATATGGCGAAGCCAAACGAAGTAGAGCGCAAATGGTACATCGTTGATGCCGAAGGCAAAACTTTGGGCCGTCTGGCAAGTGAAGTTGCCGCTCTGATCCGTGGTAAGAACAAGCCACAATTCACTCCACATGTTGACACTGGAGATTTCGTAGTTGTTATCAACTCCGAGAAGATTGCTTTGACAGGTAAGAAAATGCAAAACAAGAAGTACTATCGTCACTCCCTCCATCCGGGCGGTTTGAAAGTGACAACGGCTCAAGAACTGATCAAGAACAAGCCTGAGCGTGTAATCGAATCTGCTGTCTACGGTATGCTTCCAAAGACACGTCAAGGTGAGAAGATGAAGCTTAGACTGAAAGCTTACGCAGGTACTGAGCATCCACATGCAGCACAAAAACCTGAAGTTTACGAACTTCGCGGGTAATTAAAAGGGAGGACAGTTTCATGGCACAAGTACAATACTATGGGACAGGTCGTCGTAAACATTCGGTAGCTCGTGTTCGCCTTGTACCGGGTGAAGGACGCATTGTCATTAACAAACGTGATATCAATGAATATTTCGGTCTGGAAACTCTTAAACTGATCGTTAAGCAACCTCTGACTTTGACAGAGACGCTGAACAGCTACGATGTATTGGTTATCGCTCATGGTGGCGGTATTTCCGGTCAAGCTGGTGCGATCCGTCATGGTATCTCTCGCGCTCTGCTGAAAGCAGACCCTGAGTTCCGTCCAGCTTTGAAGAAAGCAGGATTCCTGACTCGTGACCCTCGTATGAAAGAACGTAAGAAATACGGCCTCAAAGCAGCTCGCCGTGCTCCTCAGTTCTCGAAACGTTAATATCCCTTGTGTATCAAGGAATCAAAGCCCTTGGCCTTTATGGTCAAGGGCTTTTGTTTTGCCATCAGGGACCATCGTGGCCCCAACATATATATGAGTAACTTGTGGGAGTAGGGGGAGTGCGTCGTAGCAGAGAGGGAATATAGAAAAGCCCGGAAAGAGATCCCCAGGCTTTCCTGTATTGTCGAATCGCTATGAGGAATATGCACAAATTTTTAGGCCAGGAGCGATGCTCGTAAGCCGAATTTCCTTTTAGACCATGGTCTCATAACTGGTTGTACCACTGTAATGATGTCTATGGGGCTGGCTCCCATTCACGGTCGTATAGCCTTCAAAATAATGTATATGATTACCGCCGGGTACCTCAATCGCAGGTCCGGTAACACCGCTAATCATGTGGGTATGGCCGGCATCAAAAGATGTAACTGTTCTGTACGTATGGGTGTGAGGCACCCCTGAAGGGGCTGGGGAGGTAACTGCGGCGTAATGGTGATGATGCCCGACGTCAAATGAGGTTACGCCTTTAAGTTGATGAACATGCTGAACCGGCTTTCCATTCCAAGAGGTAATATATAATTTGTGAGAATGACTGCCGTCTTGTTCGTTAGAATGGTATACATAACCTTTTATAGGAATATGACTCATAATCTCATCTCCTCGTGTTTTTCTTACAGATTATGTGTAAGTAGCCACTATAAATAAGACGGATGCCTAGTGTCGGCTTTATTTATTTAATTTTCTTCTGTTAAAAGAACATGGACACAGAGATAACTGAATCACTCGTCCTATACAGGCTGAGTATAATTGTCCACCTTGTCCCATATACATGTTACGAAGCATTATGGGGCGAAAGGTGGCTTTTTTTATGAAGAACAAGGATAAAAGGGTAACCGTGTGGATTTCACTAAGTCATGTGAAGAGGGTGATCTATAGTATTATTTTGCTTGCGCTTCTGGTTGGGGTATTCATTTATGAGATCCCCTCTTCCAAAGTATCGAAGTATTGGAATCTGCCGCTTGCGGGACAGGTGATTGCTCTTGATGCAGGGCATGGGGGGCCTGATGGGGGTGCAGTCAGCAAGGAAGGAATTATCGAGAAGGATATCAATTTGTCTATAGCCCTTTATTTACGGGATTATCTCCAGCAGGCAGGGGCTATCGTCTATATGACGAGAGAGGTGGATAAGGACCTTGCAGGTGCAGAGACAAAAGGATATAGCCGGCGTAAAACAGAGGATCTGCTGCAGAGGGTTCGGTTTGTTGAAGAGAAAGAGGCAAAACTCATGGTGAGTATACACATGAACAGCATCCCATCCAACCGCTGGAGGGGCGCTCAAGTTTTTTACCATTCCAGTCATCCGGAGAGCAGTGTCTTTGCAGAGCTTGTGCAGGACGAGATTAAGCGCAATTTAGAGAATACGGATCGTGTGGCTAAAAGTGCGGATTATCCTTATCTGCTTAAGGCCCTGAAAATTCCTTCGGTATTGGTCGAAGTTGGATTCCTATCTCATCCCGAAGAGGCCAGACTTCTCGACGATGATACGTATCAGCGTAAGGTAGCAGCTTCCATCTATAAAGGGATTCTGCGCTATGAAGCGGGGGAGCGGTCTCATTCCAGTGACTCAGCACAAAAGTCTGGGAAATGATATAATGATAATAAAGCAAATGTGAAAAATGAGGTGCGTGTATTTTGGTTACAAAAGAATGGATACAAGCAGCTTTACGTCCAATTGCGGATCCGAAGCTCGGTCGCAGTCTCGTAGAGATGCAGTGGATTCGAGATATTATGATCAAGGAAGAGAGGATATCTCTGACCTTAGTCAGCCAAGACAAAGACCATGCTGCGAATGAAGCCATAGAACGGGAAATCCGTGAGCGCCTGCAGCAAGCCGGAATACAAGAGGTACATATTCGTATAAGGAACGCTTCTGAAAGCGAGCTTGCTGAAGCAGGTTATTCTCAAACACATCCTACTCAGGATACGGACAAAGCCCCTTTGAAGGGTCATGGAGCCGGTTTGGAATCGCTACCTCTGCTTGATCCAAATAGCAAGGTTAAATTTATTGCGATAGCTAGCGGAAAAGGCGGGGTAGGCAAGTCAACGGTTACTGTGAATCTAGCTGCGGCATTAGCCCGAATGGGTCAGCGGGTAGGAATAATCGATGCGGACATTTATGGCTTCAGTGTGCCAGATATGATGGGGATAGAGGAAGTTCCACATGTTGAGAATGGCCAAATGCTTCCTGTAGAGCGATTTGACGTCAAAGTCATGTCTATGGGTTTCTTTGTTAGAGAGAACAACCCTGTCGTGTGGCGGGGCCCTATGCTCGGCCGTATGATTCGCCAGTTCCTTAGTGAAGTGAATTGGGGAGAGTTGGATTACATGCTTCTGGATTTGCCTCCTGGGACAGGCGATATAGCTCTAGATGTTCATCAGATCCTTCCACAGAGCAAGGAGATCATTGTCACAACGCCGCATGCTACGGCCGCTTATGTGGCTGCCAGAGCGGGAGCTATGGCCATTCAGACAGACCATGAGATTGTGGGCGTAGTGGAGAACATGGCATTTTACGAGTGCACTTCTTGCGGTGAAAGAGAATATGTCTTTGGAAAAGGAGGAGGAGCGCGACTGGCAGAGACGCTGAGTACGGATCTGCTTGCACAAATTCCATTAGGCAGCCCTGACAATCATCCTTCTGAGCCGGACTTTTCTCCTTCTGTGTATAAAGATGATACTCCAATCGGAAGAAGATATGATGACCTTGCAGCGGTCGTTATTCAAAAATGCAAAGAAGACTGACTCTTAGAGCCAGTCTTTTTTTATGATTGATGGAGAATGGTGGATTTAGGCTCCCCCACCCTGTCCACCACCGCCACCACCTAAAGCTCCGCCCTGGCCTCCGCCTTGTCCGCCTTGGCCTCCTTTAGAGGCGCCTTGCTGACCACCTTGCGATTTTGGCTGAAGCTGTTCTTGGACGACCGTTTTTAACAGTTCCATAACCTCCATACGAAATAGGGGGCTCTGCATTGTTTCTTGCATGACAGTCATAGTTTGCTTGCGAAAGTCTGGGGTTTGGGTTAAATCCAGAAACATTTTACTCACTTCGGGCGACTTCATAATTTCGCTAACCGACTTTTGATAAGTTGGATCCTTAATCAGCTGCATGTGAAGCTGCTTGCTCTCTGAATTGATTGCTTTGGCAAAATCTCCTGCAAACTTAGGGTCCTTCATAATGTTTTCGATTTCTTTCTTGTACTCTGGAGAGATCATCGTGTCTTTGACTGCTAACCGAAGCTGGTCAGAGGTCTGGGAAGGCATAATCATTTTGATGCCCATAGTGCCGCCAGATCCCCCAGATCCTGAATCTGAGCCGCTGCCTCCAGAGGAGCCCCCGCTTTGACCACCCGATGTAATGGACTCCATAATCGCTTTCTTACCATCATCACTTTTGAGGATATCTAATATCATGGATTTAGTCTCTTTATATCCGCCTTGTGAGGAGGAGGAAGAGCTTTCTTCCGCTCCACATGCGGTTAAGGGGATAATGAGGATACAAATGAGACAGATCGCACGGCAGTAACCCTTTCTCCTGCTCAAGGTTCCTTCCTCCTTAGAAAATCATCTCTCGCTGACTGTATTATGCGATTTGGAGAGGGAACTTATGCTCTTACAAATCATGGTTATAAAAAAACCGTTTTCCGAAGAAAACGGGGAGGAGGACTATAAACCTATAGCTGTTTCATATTGGCGCTGTATCCAAGCTTGATCTTTAACTTCATTGCCCTTAACCTCAGATTGGTTTAGTAAATCCGTCACTGAGACGAATTCATACCCTTGGCTCTGAAGCTGATCTATAATTTCAGGAAGTGCTTCATGGGTCTGTTTGGAGGCATCGCTGGCATGCATCAGTATAATATCTCCAGGATGAGCCCGAGATACTACTCGATTAACGATGGTATCCACACCTTTATTCATCCAATCCTGGGAGTCGGTATCCCATTGAATAACCTTAAATCCCATACTGTCTGCGATCCGCAATACACGCTTGTCGAAATCTCCATTGGGCAGGCGCAGAAGATCAGGGGCTTTACCAGTAGTCTCAGCCAGTATGGCCTTTGACGTTTTTAACTGCTCTACAATTTCCTCCTCGCTTAATTGACTGTAATTGGTATGCTTATGACCATGGCTTCCAATTTCATAGCCTTGTGCCTGAATTGTCTTTATAATTTCAGGATGACTTTTGCTCCATGGGGAGGAAAGGAAAAAGGTAGCTTTTTGGATGTTTTTCTCCTTCAGCACATTTAGAATGGGCTCGGCTCTCTTGTCTCCCCAGCTGATATCGAATGTCAGGGCGATTAATTTTTTCTCGGTAGATACGCTGTAAACTGCGGAAGGATTGTTTTCGGAGAAGACGCTAATATTTCCGCTTTCCACATAGACGACACCAGCTGCCATAATTGCTGCAGCAAATACAAAGAACAGCCGCTTAATCTTCCTACCATTCATGACATAAAAAAAATTGTTCATTCCTTGGCCTGCCCCTCTCTGGTTTGAAAATATACGTAGGTATCTCCACAACATGCTTAAGTCTCAATTGGTATAATGTATGCTTGGACCCTCTTTCGATATGACAGCTTGGTCATGATTTTCTGGGGAGGAAATATTGAAATGAAACAGTTTGTATTAGAAGAAAAGTTGAAGAGTGGAGGAAAACTAAAAGCATATGTCAGTACACCGGTTTGCTAAGGATCTGATCAAGTATCGAAAGTCACTTCTATTGTCGGTTTTTCTCTTTGCGGCGGGAGTCTATTGGGGTACAGTAAACGCTGAGTTCTTGCAGCAGTTTATAGGAGCGCAGGTTGAGAAGCTCGGTGAAATAAGCTCCCAATTGAAGACAGAGAGCAATCAAGAGTTAAGCTTTTTTAGGTTCATTTTTATTAACAATGCAGTTAAAGGAGTATTGGTTCTATTCACAGGGGCTCTTCTGGGCATCATTCCAGCGTTATTTATGGTGATCAATGGAATGGCGATTGGTTATGTGCTGCAGACGGCTGCTCAGGGAGGAGAAGATATTACTAGGCTCATTGTTCAAGGTTTACTTCCACATGGCATTATTGAAATTCCGGCTATTATGATTGCAGGAGCCTTTGGTCTGCACTTTGGATACAAGGTCTGGAGGAGCATAGGAGAAGGATTAACAGGGAGGAGAAGCGACAAAGAGAGCTGGGGAGCGTTTATGGGTTCAGCCATAAGGGCATCGTTCTGGATCATTGTGCTGCTTCTGATTGCGGCAGGAATCGAGAGCACGATAACGCTGTACTTGATTCGCTGATTAAGAAAAATCAGTGTGAATTTAGCTGAGGAATCATATTTTTACAAAAATGTGAGCATAACAATAAAGCTGTTATTCAGAAGCGGGTTCATGCCAACATGAATAGGGGTAATCAACCTTACTAGGACCCTTACCCATACTAAATTTACATTGCAGTGGAGCTAAAGGAGAGATGGATATGCTTGGAATGCTATTAAACGAGAAAGAATGCAGGGAACTGGATTATGTGCTGCGCAAGGAGCTTGATGAGATGCTTTTTGATTTAAGTGACCAGAGGCTAGATCAGGAAGTACGGAATGCTATAGCCAAAAGATATAATACCGTATTCAGAATGTATGCCCGCTTTGCTCCTTCCAAAGAGCTTTCAAAATATGCAAGACGTAATAAGGCAATGCCCGTCAAGCAGTAGTATAAAATTGGATGTTGACTATCTGGGCGAATATATGATAAATTAATTTCCGTTCCCTTTTGGGAGCAACTCGGCAAGAGCATGAATTTTAATAAGTAATAAATAAATTAAAAAAACTCTTGCAAAACGAAGTAATACATGATATATTATAAAAGTCGCCGCTGAGATGCGGTGATGATGAAAAGCGAGAAAGTTTGATCTTTGAAAACTGAACAACGAGTGAGATATAAATGAGAAATAACGGATGAATTTCAAATCCATCTCGATTTGAAATTCGATCCTTTCTCGTCAGTTTCAAAATGAGTCATCAGCTTATTCAATACATTTTCGGATGGTTATTTTCTCGAAGCAATTCGATGAAGATGTCACCTCGAAAAAACCTTATTGGAGAGTTTGATCCTGGCTCAGGACGAACGCTGGCGGCGTGCCTAATACATGCAAGTCGAGCGGAGTTAATTAGAAGCTTGCTTCTAAGTAACTTAGCGGCGGACGGGTGAGTAACACGTAGGCAACCTGCCTGTAAGACTGGGATAACTACCGGAAACGGTAGCTAATACCGGATACACAAGTTCCTCGCATGAGGGATTTGGGAAAGACGGAGCAATCTGTCACTTACGGATGGGCCTGCGGCGCATTAGCTAGTTGGTGGGGTAACGGCTCACCAAGGCGACGATGCGTAGCCGACCTGAGAGGGTGAACGGCCACACTGGGACTGAGACACGGCCCAGACTCCTACGGGAGGCAGCAGTAGGGAATCTTCCGCAATGGACGAAAGTCTGACGGAGCAACGCCGCGTGAGTGATGAAGGTTTTCGGATCGTAAAGCTCTGTTGCCAGGGAAGAATGCTTGAGAGAGTAACTGCTCTTGAGGTGACGGTACCTGAGAAGAAAGCCCCGGCTAACTACGTGCCAGCAGCCGCGGTAATACGTAGGGGGCAAGCGTTGTCCGGAATTATTGGGCGTAAAGCGCGCGCAGGCGGCCATTTAAGTCTGGTGTTTAATCCTGGAGCTCAACTCCGGGTCGCACTGGAAACTGGGTGGCTTGAGTGCAGAAGAGGAGAGTGGAATTCCACGTGTAGCGGTGAAATGCGTAGAGATGTGGAGGAACACCAGTGGCGAAGGCGACTCTCTGGGCTGTAACTGACGCTGAGGCGCGAAAGCGTGGGGAGCAAACAGGATTAGATACCCTGGTAGTCCACGCCGTAAACGATGAATGCTAGGTGTTAGGGGTTTCGATACCCTTGGTGCCGAAGTTAACACATTAAGCATTCCGCCTGGGGAGTACGGTCGCAAGACTGAAACTCAAAGGAATTGACGGGGACCCGCACAAGCAGTGGAGTATGTGGTTTAATTCGAAGCAACGCGAAGAACCTTACCAGGTCTTGACATCCCTCTGACCGGTACAGAGATGTACCTTTCTTTCGGGACAGAGGAGACAGGTGGTGCATGGTTGTCGTCAGCTCGTGTCGTGAGATGTTGGGTTAAGTCCCGCAACGAGCGCAACCCTTAACTTTAGTTGCCAGCAGGTCAAGCTGGGCACTCTAGAGTGACTGCCGGTGACAAACCGGAGGAAGGTGGGGATGACGTCAAATCATCATGCCCCTTATGACCTGGGCTACACACGTACTACAATGGCCGGTACAACGGGAAGCGAAGGAGCGATCTGGAGCGAATCCTAGAAAAGCCGGTCTCAGTTCGGATTGCAGGCTGCAACTCGCCTGCATGAAGTCGGAATTGCTAGTAATCGCGGATCAGCATGCCGCGGTGAATACGTTCCCGGGTCTTGTACACACCGCCCGTCACACCACGAGAGTTTACAACACCCGAAGTCGGTGAGGTAACCCGCAAGGGGGCCAGCCGCCGAAGGTGGGGTAGACGATTGGGGTGAAGTCGTAACAAGGTAGCCGTATCGGAAGGTGCGGCTGGATCACCTCCTTTCTATGGAGAATCGTCTTCGGTGGTGAAGACATTCAAATAAAGCCCTTGGGCTAAACACCTGCTTTCGAAGTAGCTTTACTTTGTAAAGCTTGTGATCTCACTCGTTGGTCAGTTTTGAGAGCTCAAACTCTCAAAATGGATCTGCATGAATTTCATCAACCCAATGGGATTGACCGAAATTCACACAGGTCGCAGTTTCTATGAAACTGCTTTGATCCTTGAAAACTGGATAACGAAACGAAATTGCGTTTTAGAAACATTTCTTTAGCTGAAACTTGTGATCGAAGAGAACAAGTGAAGTGATAGCTACAGAGCGAGGTATTTTGGAGACGATCGATCCTTTGTGAGTGGGTTTCAACTTTGATTCATTTCAATCGAGAAACCAAGGAACAACAGAGCGTATCGGCCCAAAATCCGAGCGATTAGGTTAAGCTATTAAGAGCACACGGAGGATGCCTAGGCGCTAGGAGCCGAAGAAGGACGTGGCGAACAACGATACGGCCTCGGGGAGCTGTAAGCAAGCTTTGATCCGGGGATGTCCGAATGGGGAAACCCGGCTGGTGTAATAGCCAGTCACTCATACCTGAATACATAGGGTGTGAAGAGGCAGACCAGGGGAACTGAAACATCTAAGTACCCTGAGGAAGAGAAAACAAGAGTGATTCCGTCAGTAGCGGCGAGCGAACGCGGAACAGCCTAAACCAGAGAGCTTGCTCTCTGGGGTTGTGGGACGTCTCACATGGAGTTACAAAGGATTAGGGTAGGCGAAGAGGTCTGGAAAGGCCCGCTAGAAGAGGTAAAAGCCCTGTAACCGAAATTCTAATCCCTCCGAGACGGATCCCGAGTAGTGCGGGGCACGTGAAACCCCGTATGAATCCGCCAGGACCATCTGGTAAGGCTAAATACTCCCTAGCGACCGATAGCGAAGCAGTACCGTGAGGGAAAGGTGAAAAGCACCCCGGAAGGGGAGTGAAACAGAACCTGAAACCGTGTGCTTACAAGAAGTCAGAGTCCTCTATATGGATGATGGCGTGCCTTTTGTAGAATGAACCGGCGAGTTACGTTCCCGTGCAAGGTTAAGGTGAAGAGCCGAAGCCGCAGCGAAAGCGAGTCTGAATAGGGCGAGTTGAGTACGTGGGCGTAGACCCGAAACCGTGTGATCTACCCCTGTCCAGGGTGAAGGTGCGGTAACACGCACTGGAGGCCCGAACCCACGAACGTTGAAAAGTTCGGGGATGAGGTGGGGGTAGCGGAGAAATTCCAATCGAACTCGGAGATAGCTGGTTCTCCCCGAAATAGCTTTAGGGCTAGCCTCGGAAGAAAAGAGTCGTGGAGGTAGAGCACTGATTGGGTGCGGGGCCCGCCAAGGGTTACCAAGCTCAGTCAAACTCCGAATGCCATGGACTCATATCCGGGAGTCAGACAGTGAGTGCTAAGATCCATTGTCAAAAGGGAAACAGCCCAGACCATCAGCTAAGGTCCCCAAGTGTGTGTTAAGTGGGAAAGGATGTGGAGTTGCACAGACAACCAGGATGTTGGCTTAGAAGCAGCCACCATTTAAAGAGTGCGTAATAGCTCACTGGTCGAGTGACTCTGCGCCGAAAATGTAACGGGGCTAAACACACCACCGAAGCTATGGCTTGATATGAATGTATCAGGGGTAGGGGAGCGTTGTATGTAGGTTGAAGGTGTACCGTAAGGAGCGCTGGACAGCATACAAGTGAGAATGCCGGTATGAGTAACGAAAAGATCAGTGAGAATCTGATCCGCCGAAAGCCTAAGGGTTCCTGAGGAAGGTTCGTCCGCTCAGGGTAAGTCGGGACCTAAGGCGAGGCCGAAAGGCGTAGTCGAAGGACAACAGGTGGAAATTCCTGTACCACCGTAAACCGCTATGAGCGATGGGGTGACGCAGCAGGGTAGTGACGCGGACTGATGGATGTCCGTCCAAGCAGTGAGGCTGGTGTGTAGGCAAATCCGCACACTTTAAGGCTGGGCTGTGATGGGGAGTGAAAATTACAGTAGCGAAGGTCATGATCTCACACTGCCAAGAAAAGCCTCTAGCCAGGTGAAGGTGCCCGTACCGTAAACCGACACAGGTAGGCGAGAAGAGAATTCTAAGGCGCGCGGAAGAACTCTCGTTAAGGAACTCGGCAAAATGACCCCGTAACTTCGGGAGAAGGGGTGCCTCGGTAGGGTGAATAGCCCGAGGGGGCCGCAGTGAAAAGGCCCAAGCGACTGTTTAGCAAAAACACAGGTCTGTGCGAAGCCGCAAGGCGAAGTATACGGGCTGACGCCTGCCCGGTGCTGGAAGGTTAAGGGGAGCGGTTAGGGAGTAATCCCGAAGCTGTGAACCGAAGCCCCAGTAAACGGCGGCCGTAACTATAACGGTCCTAAGGTAGCGAAATTCCTTGTCAGGTAAATTCTGACCCGCACGAATGGCGTAACGACTTGGGCGCTGTCTCAACGAGAGATCCGGTGAAATTTTAATACCTGTGAAGATGCAGGTTACCCGCGACAAGACGGAAAGACCCCATGGAGCTTTACTGCAGCTTGATATTGGACTTTGATACGATTTGTACAGGATAGGTGGGAGCCTAGGAAGCCGGAGCGCCAGCTTCGGTGGAGGCGACGTTGGGATACCACCCTGATCGTATCGGAGTTCTAACCTGGTACCGTAATCCGGTGCGGGGACAGTGTCAGGTGGGCAGTTTGACTGGGGCGGTCGCCTCCTAAAGAGTAACGGAGGCGCCCCAAGGTTCCCTCAGAATGGTTGGAAATCATTCGAAGAGTGCAAAGGCAAAAGGGAGCTTGACTGCGAGACTGACAAGTCGAGCAGGGACGAAAGTCGGGCTTAGTGATCCGGTGGTACCGCATGGAAGGGCCATCGCTCAACGGATAAAAGCTACCCTGGGGATAACAGGCTTATCTCCCCCAAGAGTCCACATCGACGGGGAGGTTTGGCACCTCGATGTCGGCTCATCGCATCCTGGGGCTGAAGTAGGTCCCAAGGGTTGGGCTGTTCGCCCATTAAAGCGGTACGCGAGCTGGGTTCAGAACGTCGTGAGACAGTTCGGTCCCTATCTGTCGTGGGCGTAGGAAATTTGAGAGGAGCTGTCCTTAGTACGAGAGGACCGGGATGGACGCACCGCTGGTGCACCAGTTGTTCCGCCAGGAGCACAGCTGGGTAGCTAAGTGCGGAAGGGATAAGCGCTGAAAGCATCTAAGCGTGAAGCCCCCCTCAAGATGAGATTTCCCAATTAGTAAGACCCCTTGAAGACGACGAGGTAGATAGGCTGGGGGTGGAAGTGCAGCAATGCATGGAGCTGACCAGTACTAATCGGTCGAGGGCTTATCCTAAAATGACCCCACAAAGTGAAGAAAAGGCTGACGAAGCTTATTCCGAGTACTTTGGCGGGGCCCAGAGAATAACTAGAACGCAATGAAGTTTCGTATCCAGTTTTCAGGTGATCAAACATCTGAAGAATTGTGGGTAGATATCAAGGTTTGATATTTTCTCGCAGGTTGTTTTTGAAGGTGGGTTATTTTCCTTGATGAATTTCAGGGAGCGATAGCGACCGGAAAAAACCTGTTTGGTGGCGATAGCGGAGGGGTTCCACACGTACCCATCCCGAACACGACCGTTAAGCCCTCCAGCGCCGATGGTACTTGGACCGCAGGGTCCTGGGAGAGTAGGACGCCGCCAAGCGAACTTAATATTATTCCCTGATAGCTCAGTTGGTAGAGCACTCGACTGTTAATCGAGTTGTCACAGGTTCGAGTCCTGTTCGGGGAGCCACCTGCTCTCATAGCTCAGTAGGTAGAGTGCATCCATGGTAAGGATGAGGTCACCGGTTCGATCCCGGTTGAGAGCTCCATGATAAGGCCCGTTGGTCAAGCGGTTAAGACACCTCCCTTTCACGGAGGTAACAGGGGTTCGATTCCCCTACGGGTCATTCCAATACGGAGGCTTAGCTCAGCTGGGAGAGCATCTGCCTTACAAGCAGAGGGTCGGGGGTTCGAACCCCTCAGCCTCCACCATTTATTGAAAAGTGAATTTGTTTCAGGCATCAAAGAAATCCTTTGATGGGGATTAGCCAAGCGGTAAGGCAACGGACTTTGACTCCGTCATGCATAGGTTCGAATCCTATATCCCCAGCCATATGAGCCATTAGCTCAGTTGGTAGAGCACCTGACTTTTAATCAGGGTGTCGAAGGTTCGAGTCCTTCATGGCTCACTTTTCAAATGTGCGCGTGTGGCGGAATTGGCAGACGCACTAGACTTAGGATCTAGCGTCTTTGACGTGGGGGTTCAAGTCCCTCCACGCGCACCATTATTTATGCGGACGTGGCTCAGCGGTAGAGCATCGCCTTGCCAAGGCGAGGGTCGCGGGTTCGATTCCCGTCGTCCGCTCCATGCGCCCTTAGCTCAGCTGGATAGAGCGTTTGACTACGAATCAAAAGGTCAGGAGTTCGAATCTCTTAGGGCGCGCCATTTTTTTATTGTTTGTCGGGATGTAGCTCAGCTTGGTAGAGCACCTGGTTTGGGACCAGGGGGTCGCATGTTCAAATCGTGTCATCCCGACCATCATATTTTGCGGGTGTAGTTCAATGGTAGAACTCCAGCCTTCCAAGCTGGTAGCGTGGGTTCGATTCCCATCACCCGCTTCATACATAAGCAAGGCATCATCGTTAGCGATGATGCTTTTTGTCAAAGTAACACACTGCGATAGAAAATAATCGCAGTTGTCTTTTTATCCTATCATTTTATCGCTTTGACGTGTTATAGTATGAAGAGGTCCTGAATACCGAATGCAGTTCTTGCTCATTTTATATATTTGACGAGTATTCGAGGCATAACCAGTATTTTAATGAAGCTTTTCAAGTCTTGATATTGTATGATGTTAGAAAAGCGTAAAGCAATTTGGACTACGGGATGAAATGGGAGGAGAAGCATGACTGAGTTAACGGTAACTGCCAACAAGAGTAATTCCAACAACCTGCTGCGGCGCGATATCCGTTTTTTGGGCAATATATTAGGAGAAGTCCTTGTCCATCAAGGCGGCAATGAGCTCTTAGATATTGTCGAAAAGATACGTGAGGCGAGCAAGTCGCTGCGCGCTGTGTTCTTGCCAGAGCTGCATGAGGAATTCAAGCAGCTGGTCAATACGCTTGAACCTGAAATCCGTCATCAAGTGATCCGGGCTTTCGCTATTTACTTTCAACTAGTTAATATTGCTGAGCAGAATCACCGGATTCGGCGGAAACGCGATTATGAGCGTTCTGCTGGAGAGGCCGTTCAGCAAGGTTCAATCGAAGCTTCCGTCAAGGATCTTAAAGAGCGTGGCTTTACCTATGAGGAGGTCCAGGATATTTTGCAGGGGATGTCCCTGGAGCTGGTTATGACAGCACATCCAACAGAAGCTATGCGTAGAGCGATTCTTGATATTCATAAACGGATCGCTGATGATGTGATGATGCTGGATAATCCGACTCTTACTTTCCGCGAGCGGGAGCAGCTTCGCGAGAAGCTCCTAAATGAAGTCATTACTTTGTGGCAGACAGATGAGCTGAGAGATCGGAAGCCAACCGTACTGGATGAGGTCCGCAACGGCATGTATTATTTCCATGAAACCTTATTCCATGTCCTGCCTGATGTTTATCAGGAGTTGGAGCGCTGCTTAAGTAAGTATTATCCGGAGCATTACTGGCATGTGCCAGCCTATCTTCGTTTCGGATCCTGGATTGGTGGGGACCGGGATGGGAACCCATCGGTAACCGCGAATGTCACCTGGGAGACTTTGAGAATGCAGCGGAAGCTAGCTGTGAGAGAATACCAGCGGATTTTGACGGACCTATTCAAATACTTAAGCTTCAGTACATCCATTGTTAATGTTACAGATGAGCTGCTAAGCTCGATTGAGCAGGATAGCGCCCAAGTCATTCTCAATAAGACTCCAGAATGGACTAATGAGAAGGAACCTTACCGGATTAAGCTGACGTATATGACTGAGAAGCTCTATAATGTGCTGGATTCATCTAAGAAGGGAACACCAGCTCAATACAGTGAACCCGAAGAGTTTATTAAGGATTTGAAAATCATTGATCGCAGCCTGCGACATCACTACGCCGATTACGTCGCGGATACTCATATCCGCAATTTGATTCGTCAGGTTGAGCTGTTTGGATTCCATACAGCAACTCTGGATATTAGACAGCATAGTAAAGAGCATGAAAATGCGATGACAGAAATTTTGGCACATATGAATATTGTCGAGAATTACTCTTTGCTCGGGGAGCCGGATAAGGTTAAGCTGCTCGAGCAGCTGCTTAATGATCCACGGCCTCTAACGTCTCCTTATCAGGAGTACAGCGAGAACACAACGGAATGCCTTGAGGTGTACCGCACCGTTTACAAGGCACAGCAGGAGTTCGGCAAGAAATGCATCTCCAGTTATTTGATCAGTATGGCTGAGGCAACAAGTGATGTGCTGGAAGTCATGGTCTTCGCCAAAGAGGTAGGGCTGTTCCGTCAAGAAGCGGATGGTTCTGTCACTTGTACGCTGCAATCCGTGCCGTTATTTGAAACGATAGATGATCTTCATGCAGCGCCTGCTATTCTGAAGGAACTGTTCAGCATTCCGGTATACCGTGAGTCGGTAGCTGCAATGAACGATCTCCAAGAGATCATGCTTGGATACTCTGACAGCAACAAGGACGGCGGGGTTGTTACGGCAAACTGGGAATTGCGAGTGGCTCTTAAGGAGCTTACTGCTACGGCCAAGGAATTCGGCATTAAGTTGAAGTTCTTCCATGGCCGCGGAGGAGCTTTGGGCCGTGGAGGAATGCCGCTCAACCGCAGCATTCTGGTGCAGCCGCCGCAGACGATTGGCGGAGGGATTAAGATCACGGAGCAGGGAGAAGTCATTTCGTCCAGATACTCCCTTAGAGGCATTGCATACCGGAGTTTGGAGCAAGCAACCTCTGCGCTGCTTACGGCAGCTGTAGCGGCACGTCTGCCGGAGCAGAATGACCTCTACGAAGAGAAATGGGAGCAGATCGTAGCAGGAATCTCTGAGACGTCGCTTCATAAATATCAGGATTTAATTTTCCGGGACCCGGACTTTATGAAGTTCTTCAAGGAATCAACACCGCTGCTTGAGGTGGGTGAGCTTAACATCGGTTCTCGCCCATCGAAGCGTAAGAATAGCGATAAGTTCGAAGACCTGCGTGCAATTCCATGGGTTTTTGCCTGGACACAGAGTCGTTATCTGCTGCCTGCATGGTATGCTGCGGGAACAGGGCTTCAGCAGTTCTACCAGAATAATGAAGAGAATCTGAAGATCATGCAGGATATGTATGTGAACTTCCCGTTCTTCCGTTCGCTGATCGACACCCTTCAATTCGCCATTGTTAAGGCAGACCTCGTTATTGCCAAGGAATATGCCAATATGTGCGATGATCCGGTGATCAAAGAGCGGATTTTCGGTCAAATTGAAGAGGAGTTCAATTTGACCAAGTCCTTGATCCTGAAGATCACAGGAGTGGAAGAAATTTTTGATCATGAGCCAGCTCTTCAAGAGTCGATTCGCCAGCGCAATCCATATGTGGATCCGCTCAGCTATTTGCAAGTTCAATTGCTGACAGAGCTTCGCTCCCTTAGAGCACAAGAACAGGATGACGCTGTTCTGCTCCGGGAAGTGCTTCTTACGATCAATGGAATTGCTGCAGGACTTCGGAATACTGGCTGATATAAGAGAAGCTTCAACGGGTACGCTTCACTGCGTACCCGTTTTTGTTGTTGAAGGAAGCTTTTTGATTTACCTTGCATTTTAAACTTATCTGAATTACCATTTGGAATGAAGTGTCGTCCGTAGAGGGTATTGTATGTGGACGGGGACGACAAATGTGAACCGGGATTAAGCCCGTCAGCGGGATCTGGGGGATAACGGATGGTTGAACATTTTGATACGAGATTGGTCAAGCTGGCCCGTAAAGGGAACCAGGAAGCTTTCGCTGAGCTCGTAGAGCTGTATAAGGACAAGCTTTATCATTTAGCATACCGCATGTTAAATAACCGGCATGAAGCCGAGGATGTCGTGCAGGAGACCTTCCTGCGTGTACATAAGAACTGGATGCGTTACGATGAGAATCAGAAGTTCTCTACCTGGATATACCGTATTGCAACGAACCTCTCTATAGACCGACTGCGTAAGCGCAAGCCAAGCTATTCTTTGGATGCGGAATTGAACGATCAGGAGGGCACCGATGGTTACGCACTCATCCCGGGAGATGAACGTACACCGGAGAGTGAGTATATGCTGTCGGAAACCCAGCAGAGCATCCATCAGGCGATAGACAGCCTGCCTGCGAAGTATAAGTCGGTGATGATTCTCCGTTATCTGCAGGAGATGTCTTTGCAGGAAATTGGGGATACTTTAGGCATGCCCGTAACGACGGTCAAGACCCGTGTCCATCGGGGGCGGGAGTTTTTGCGCAAAAAGTTAGAATCTTCTAAATTTTTTATTTGAATTTCCTGAAACGCTTCGAATCCTGATGCGTATTTAAAGCATAAAGCGTGTCTGGTGTTGTTCGCCGTTATATATAGGAAATACAGAATGATCGGAAAGGACTGGCTCAAATGGATTGCAAACAAGCTGCCACTTTAATGCATGACTATTTGGATGAAGATCTGTCTCAGACAGAAGCGCGCGAACTCAAAGCTCATCTGGATGCATGCCCGTCCTGCATGCAGCGGTTCAAACAGCTGGAGCAGACTGAATTGATGCTGTTTGCTGCGGTTAAAACCTCTGTTCCATCAGCTTCGGATACATTGGTAGAGCAGATCATGCGGAAAATACCGAAGCAGCGTAAGCAGCAGGCTTGGTTAAAGTGGATCAGACGGCATCCGGCGTTGACGGCTGCTGCGCTATTTCTGGTGGTTATGGTCTTCAGTACGCTATCCGTATGGAAGGCGAATGACCAGCTTATTGTAAAGGGTCCTAATCTGGATCAAGTCAAGATAGAAGGACATACGGTCATTGTTCCGGAAGGAACAACCATTGCCGGAGATTTGACGGTGGAGAACGGCAATACGCAGGTATATGGGGAGGTTCAGGGCAACCTGACCGTCATAGATGGAGCCCTTTATCAGGCTTCAACCGCTAAAATTGCCGGAGATGCCAAAATAATCGATCAGGCACTGGACTGGATATGGTACAGGATTACGAACACATTCTCAGAAGTTGCTTATCGTTAAAGTTTATCGGCTTGAAAGATAACAGCCATGGCGCCTCCCTTTAGGGGATCAGGCGTCTTTTTTGCTGTAAAGGGGTAAGCTAGGATACAATAGGGATTAGGGCTAACATCGGAAGCGCTCGTACATTCTGAACCGATAGCCTTGCAACAGCTGGAGGAACGTTATAACCTAGAGGTATTACATACCTAGATGAGGAAAGACCGGGGGTTTTTCGCATGGACTATTTTTCAAATATGACTTGGCAGGAGTCCATTAAGGACATTATCGATATTCTAATTGTTACTTATATAATATATCACCTCATTCTGCTGGTTCGGGGCACCCGGGCCGTCCAACTGCTTAAAGGTATTCTGGTGTTAGTGATCATCTGGGCTGTCAGCACTTGGCTGGATCTCTATACTCTAAAATGGCTCATGAATCAGATGTTCACTTTCGGCGTACTGGCCGTGTTCATCATCTTCCAGCCTGAGCTCAGACGTGCACTGGAGCAGCTTGGCCGCGGTAAGCTATTTGGTCGGAGTACCGCAGATGAAGAGGAGTTCGGGCGGGTGATTTCCCAAATTATTAAGGCCGTGAATTATTTATCACGAAGAAAGATTGGGGCTTTAATTGTTTTTGAACGGGAGACGGGACTGAACGAGTACGTGGAATCCGGAATTCCTATGCAGTCCGTGATTACTTCAGAGCTGCTCATTAATATCTTCATCCCGAACACGCCTTTGCATGATGGAGCTATCATTATTCAAGACAACCGGATTACGGCTGCAGCTTGTTATCTTCCGCTGTCAGAGAATCCATTCATTAGTAAGGAGCTTGGAACCCGTCACCGTGCGGCGATTGGCATAAGTGAGGTTGGCGATGGCGTATCGATTGTAGTATCCGAGGAGACAGGACAGATTTCGCTTGCACTCAACGGACAAGTAGTTCGGGATATTAATGAAGAATCTTTAATTTCTAAGCTCTACGACGAGCTGCGGCCAAAGTCAGCCTCCATCGAGAAGAAGACTCCTTTTTGGAAACGGTGGGGAGTGAAGAAGCATGGATAAATGGTTCAATAACAATAATATTGCGAAAGTGATCGCCCTTTGTATCAGTATTATTCTGTGGGCGATGGTGCACCTGGATAGTACGACGACGGTCGCTCCGGTTACGCCCCAGGTCAGCACGAAGACCATTGATAACTTGAAGATTCAGATCGCTAATTTTGACGAGGATAAATATGTGCTGTATGGCCTTGAGCCGGATAAAGTCCGGCTTGAGGTTGCAGGTAAGCGTACAAGCATCACTTCGGTTTTTTCCGATGATAATTACAAGGTAAAGTTGGATTTGAAAAATGTCACTCCGGGCACAAAGACCCTGCCTTTGATTACAGAGGTTCCTTCCGGGGTAGACGTCGTGGCATTAACTCCGTCTTACGTCAAGGTTACAATTGAGGCTAAAGCCTCAAAGACCTTTGAAGCGAATGTTGTGACCACCGGAGAGCCTTCAGAGGGGCTCCAGATCGGCACACCTGTATTGAAGGATGGAGGGAAGGTAAAGGTCACCCTGCCTGAAAGTGAAATTGGAGAGGTACAAAAGGTGCAAGCCACGCTTGATGTGTCCGGAATTGACGGGTCTATCAAAGGGAAATCCGTAAAGCTTGCAGCTTACGATAAGGCTGGGCAGATTATGAAGAATGCCGAAATTTCTCCTGATACGGTTGAAGTCGATGTCCCGGTCATCAAGCTCTACAAGAGCGTTCCGGTCACAATACAAACGACAGGAAAGCTGCCTGAAGGCTATGCCCTCTCCGATGTGGAGAGCAGCGTAGAGCAGGTCGTCGTATATGGGCCTAAAGAAACATTAGACACTATTACTTCTTACCCGATCACGGTGGATCTAGGCAAGCTGCAGGGACAAAAGGAGTCTGTCTTTACGGTAGACTTGACGCCGCCTAAAGGTTTTGAGAAAATCGAGCCGAGCTCTTTGCAGGTGACTGTTAAAGCAGCACCTTTTATCGCCAGGACCATCGAGGGCGTTCCCATTACGCTGAATAACCTGGGTACCGATTACTCGGCCAAGATATTAACGCCGCCAGGAGGGATTTTGTCCATTCCTGTGGAGGGAACCACAGATCGAGTATCCGGTCTGACGACGAAGGATATTGCCCTGGTCGCGGACTTAAGCGGGCTTGGACCTGGTACTCACAAGCTGACCCTGCAGTTGGATCTGCCGCGTTATGTTCATCTGACCGATGACGCCTCTCTTACGGCAGAGGTTGAGATTACCGCCAAAGATAAGCCGGCTACAACGGCTCCGGGGACAAATAAAGATAAGGAGCCGGATCAGGTGCAGACCGAGCCGGATCAGACTGATGGTGATGCGTCCAAAGGCGGGACCGGTGGGAGCGGCGCCGATGGAGGAACAGGCAGCAGTAATTCAGGGAACAACACAGATGAGAGCAATACAAATTCCACTAATGCTCCTTGAGCAAGTGTCACAGTTTTTGGCTATAACACAATACAATGAACAGAGAATTTAAGAGGAGTGAAACCATGGGGAAATATTTTGGAACGGACGGTGTACGCGGAGTAGCGAATAAGGAGCTGACCGCAGAGCTTGCGTACCGTATTGGACGTGCAGGCGGGTACGTATTAACAGGACAGGCGTCCAAGCCTAAAGTGGTGATTGGCATGGACACCCGGATCTCCGGTTTGATGCTTGAATCTGCACTGGTGGCAGGTCTCTTGTCCATCGGGGCTAACGTTGTACGTCTGGGGGTAGTCTCTACACCAGCTGTTGCTTATTTAACGCGTATTTTGGGAGCGGATGCGGGGGTTATGATCTCTGCTTCCCATAATCCTGTGGAGGATAATGGAATTAAGTTCTTTGGCAGTGATGGGTTTAAACTATCGGATGAAACCGAGCTTCAAATTGAAGAGCTGCTGGATAAAGAAGTGGATGAGCTTCCTCGCCCTGTAGGAGGAGATTTGGGTAGCGTGGAGGTTGACGAGCATTCCAAGCTGAAGTACCTGGAGCATCTGAAATCAACGATTACGTCTTCTTTTGCTGGCCTCAAAATCGTATTGGATTGTGCGAACGGGGCTGCCTTTGAGCTTGCTCCAAAGCTGTTTAGAGAGCTAGGCGCTGATGTCATCACTTTGGCTGCTGAGCCTAACGGGCTCAATATCAATGATCATTGCGGCTCTACACATCCCGAGAAGCTGAAGGAAGAGGTCGTCCGCCATGGGGCGGATCTGGGTCTCGCCTTCGATGGTGATGCAGATCGTCTGATTGCGATTGATGAATTAGGCCAAGAGGTGGACGGTGACCATATTCTGTGCATCTGCGGAGAAGCGATGAATCGCGCTGGAAAATTGAAGGAGAGCACGATTGTAACTACGGTCATGAGTAATATCGGCTTTTATAAGGCAACTGAGCAGCTTGGTCTTAACACCGCCAAGACAGCCGTTGGCGACCGCTATGTGATGGCTGAGATGCGGAAGGGAGGCTATAACCTTGGAGGTGAGCAGTCCGGGCATGTGATCTTCCTGGATTATAATACGACAGGTGACGGAATTCTGACGGCGATTCAATTGGTGGATACCCTCCGGAAGGCTGACAAGAAACTCAGTGAGCTGAAGCAGCTGATGGTTCAATATCCGCAGGTCCTTGTCAATGTTCGTGTGCAGGATAAGAGCAAATATAACGGCAATACTGCGATCGCTGAAGCGATTGCCTCTGTAGAGAAGACCTTGGGGGATAATGGCCGGGTGCTGGTTCGTCCATCGGGGACCGAGTCGCTGATCCGCGTTATGGCCGAGGGCCCAGATAAGGCGGAGCTTGAACGCTATGTAGCAGATATTGCTGGTGTAGTAGAACGCGAACTAGTGTAAGTAGATATATATTTTAGTCCTTTAAAGGGACGAGAGTCACAGCCGCTGGAAATTTGTCTGTTTCTGGCGGCTTATTTTGTTTGTTAGACTAGCTGGAAAGTCTTGTTTTTTCAGAAAAGGCGCATCAATGATTGCAAAACCACTGCAGGATGCATATAATTAATCATATTCGAACATGGAAAGTGAGGTTAGTGAGGTTTACCTAGATTGATAAGCGCCAGAGCTTCCGCCTGGGTCGCGCGAGTATGGAGATCAGCTAATGGCACCCTTATGGGGCAGCCACAGTGGCTGGATTCCTAATCGGCGGAGGGGAAGCTGACGAGGTGGAGGTGTTCGAGTTGTTCGGCGGGGGCCTCCCGGTAGATTCATCCGACCGTAATTCGAATAGCAAAAGGAAGGGGCGACCTTTCCCACAAACTATTCGTTAGGATGCTAAATGTGAAAATGAGTGTACGGGGAAGAACGGAAGATCATGGGCAGATAGCAGACGTACATTCATGGAATCCTTGATAATTGCATAAGGACTTATTGATGTCGACTTGCTGCGCGGGTCTTCTGTTTGGTTCCTCGCATCCTAAAAAATACGAGAAGAACGAACGGAGGATTTTATAATATGTGTGGTATTGTTGGATATATTGGTAAAAGAGATACGCAGTCTGTGTTGATTGAGGGCTTGAAGAAGCTGGAGTACCGTGGTTACGATTCTGCGGGTATCGCTGTTTATACACCTGAGGGCTTGAAGATTACCAAGTCGATTGGACGTCTGGCTAATTTGGAGTCCAAGCTGGAATCGGCTCCGCTGGTTGGCTCTGCTGGTATTGGACATACCCGCTGGGCAACGCACGGTAAGCCTTCGGATGTGAACTCCCACCCTCATACAGATCGTACTCAGAAATTCTCTGTAGTTCATAACGGGATTGTAGAGAACTATCTGGAGTTGAAGGACGAGCTGATCTCACAAGGATACACTTTCGTATCCGAGACAGACACTGAGGTTATTTCTCATCTGGTAGCTCGCGAGTATGACGGTGATATTGTAAAAGCCGTTCAGAAGGCGATTAGCCATATGCGCGGTGCTTTTGCACTTGGCGTACTGACAGAGTATGAGCCTAACAAGCTGGTAGCTGTACGTCAGGCAAGCCCACTGATCATCGGGATCGGAGAAGGAGAGAACTTCATCGGCTCCGACATTCCTGCATTGTTGAACTACACTCGTAAAGTGTACATCTTGAACGACGGGGAAATGGCAGTGCTTACTCCGGATTCTGTCGAATTGATGACAATCGAGGGGAACTTTATTTCTCGGGAAATGATTAATGTCGATTGGGACGAAGTGACTGCAGAAAAGGGCGGCTTCGATCACTTTATGCTTAAAGAAATTCATGAGCAACCAAAGGCATACCGTGACACCATGCGCGGACGCATTGATGAAACTGGCCGTAAGGTGATTATGCCCGAGCTCAAGCTGACACCGGAGCAAATTCGTAACATCCGCAATATTCATGTCGTAGCTTGCGGTACGGCTTATCATGCTGGATTGGTCGGCGGTTCCGTTATCGAACAGCTGGTGCGTATTCCGGTAGCCTTTGATGTGGCATCCGAGTATCGCTACCGTTCTCCGCTGATTACACCTGAGACGCTGGTGATCGTTGTCAGCCAATCCGGTGAGACTGCAGATACGCTTGCAGCACTGCGTGAGGCACAAGCTAACGGTGCACATGTACTGGCTATCACTAACGTGGTGGGCAGCTCGATTGCCCGTGATGCGAATGATGTGATTGCTACGCTGGCTGGACCGGAAATTGCCGTAGCTTCAACTAAAGCTTATACTTCCCAGCTGATCGCTTTCTATCTGTTCGCCTTGTACCTTGCTGAGGTACGTGGAACGCAGAGCGAGGCGGAAATCGCTCATATCATTGCTGCTATGCAGGCCTTGCCTGAGCAGGTTGAGAGCATGCTGGCGAATACGGACTCCATCAAGGCTTATGCAGAGCAAATTTCCAAGCATCCAAACCTGTTCTTCATTGGACGTGGCCTGGACTATGCAGTGGCTCAAGAGGGCTCATTGAAGCTGAAGGAAATCTCCTATATTCACTCTGAAGCTTATGCTGCGGGTGAGTTGAAGCACGGAACATTGGCCTTGATTGAAGAAGGCGTTCCGGTTATTGCCCTGGTAACCCAGGAAGCAGTAATGGAGAAGACAGTCAGCAACATCAAGGAAGTGAAGGCACGCGGTGGGGATGTGATGGCACTCACCTATGAAGAGCATGTAGCTGATATGCTCAAATCCGTGGATCAAGCCTTTGCTATTCCTAAGACACTGCCTATGCTCGCTCCAGCAATCTCTGTAGTGCCACTTCAACTACTCGCTTACTATGCTTCTCTGGCACTGGGTCATGATGTGGATAAACCACGTAACCTGGCGAAGAGTGTAACGGTGGAGTAAGAGGTAGATTTTAGAGGTCTTAATGTTAGATGATAAAAAAGTCGTGAACCAGTAAAAGATGTCGTGAACCAATAAAAAATGTTGTGAACCAGTAAAAAAAGTCGTGAACCGAAATGCAAGATGAATGATTTTCAGCATCTACAAGGGAGCCCGAGCGTTTGATTCGTGGCTCCCTTTTAAATGCTAAAAAAACATTATACATACTTTATAATTAGTGGTGAAAATGTTGAATGACATTGGCCATAAAATAAAATGTATCCATAAAGAAAACAATTCAAACCAAGTTCAATTTGCAAAAAGCATAGGAATTTCTCATCGGAACCTGAGCGAGATTGAACTGGGAAATAGTAACCCATCTGCAGAGACATTAATACCTATTCGTACACAACTTAGATAACGTAGCTAGCAAAGAGCAGTAAAGGCCTGAATCCGGCAGGAAAAGCGGAATTTAGACCTTTGCTGCTCTTTTTTAAATATCGTTGGATTGAACAAGCGTTTTAGGAATTTATGGATATCATGGAAGAAGTGGATGAAATCACGTTGAAATGAAAGGATTTGACCTTTTTTGTGGTTTGACAATCTTCATTGGGGAGGTTTAACATGTAATTAATTAAATAATTTACCAAAATAGGGGTGTTGAGGCTGGGATGTAGTGATGTCTGAGACTGTTTTTGAATGCCAGGAGAAGGTGCGAAGACTTGCCGTTAAGATTGTGAAGCATTATCGCGGCAAAGGTCCGGAGAATGTAAAGGTTAGCATGGAGGATGACTCCTTAATCATTATAGAGATTCGTGGAATTCTCTCCAGTTTATCTGAAATTCTGCTCAAAGAAGGTGCGGTACATTTAGTTACAGAATATTGGAAGGTGCTGAAGCCTTATTTGGAGAGAGAGTTTATGGCAGAAATCGTAGAAACGCTTGGCAGCCCCTTTACATATACCTGGAAGATCGAAGACCTGAATCCAGGGGATAGGGCAATTATTATTCAATTGAATAAATCGGTTTGATTAGAGAGAATGGACTTTTGCTCCTTAGCTTTTTAATAAGCCAGTACATTGTGTATTTCTGATTATACCTTGTATTGGCTTATTTTTTTGTTGCTATAATTGTGCAAAAAATCACAAGGAGAGGTGAGGAACTATGGAGAATAAAGTGCTGACTGTATGTCCTTATTGCGGAAGTGGTTGTCAGATGAATTTAATTGTTGAAGAGGGGAAAATTGTAGGCGCTGAACCAGCGGATGGAAGAACGAACGAAGGGAATCTGTGCCTTAAGGGTCATTATGGATGGGATTTCCTGAATGATCCGCAGATTCTTACCGCCCGTATCCGCAAGCCGATGATTCGTAAATCAGGGACACTGACAGAGGTATCCTGGGAAGAAGCCATTCAGTATACAGCCGAAAAACTAACAGCAATCAAGGAAAAGTATGGACCGGATGCAATCATGGGAACCGGTTCAGCCCGTGGCCCGGGAAATGAAGCCAATTATGTCATGCAAAAATTTATGCGCGCTGTTATCGGAACCAATAATGTTGACCATTGCGCTAGGGTATGTCACGGGCCGTCCGTAGCTGGGCTTACCTATTCGCTAGGGGATGGCGCAATGTCCAATTCAATTCCTGAAATTGAGGACACGGATCTGTTGTTTATTTTTGGATACAATGCAGCGGTTACCCATCCCATTGTGGCGAGAAGAATTGTGCGTGCGAAACAGAAGGGCGCAACGATCATCGTAATCGATCCCCGCAAGACGGAGTCGGCCCGCATTGCAGATACTTGGCTGCCCCTCAAAGGCGGCACGAACATGGCGATTGTTAATGCCTTTGGTCATGTGTTAATTGCTGAGGAGTTATACGACAAGCAGTATGTTGAGAAATATGTGGAAGGTTTTGCGGAATATAAAGCCACTGTACAGAAATATACACCTGAATATGCGGAGAGCATTACAGGTGTGCAAGCGGCTGAAATCCGCAAAGTAATAAGGCAATATGCGAGTGCGAACAAGGCGATGATCTTGTACGGTATGGGGGTATGTCAATTTGCCCAAGCCGTGGACGTTGTAAAGGGTCTGGCTTCACTGGCGCTTCTGACCGGTAACTTAGGCAGACCTGGCGTCGGGATTGGTCCGGTCCGCGGCCAAAATAATGTACAGGGTTCCTGCGATATGGGGGCATTGCCAAATGTCTATCCGGGGTACCAGTCTGTTACGGATGACAAGGTCCGTAAAAAATTTGAAAAGGCCTGGGGAGTGGCTCTACCTCGCAAAGTCGGGTATCGGATTACCGAGATTCCTCATCTCGTTCTAAAGGAAGACAAGGTGAAAGCTTATTATATTTTTGGCGAAGATCCGGTGCAGAGCGATCCGAATGCTTCAGAAGTGAGAGAGACACTGGATAAATTAGAATTTGTAATTGTCCAGGACATCTTCATGAACAAGACGGCCCTGCATGCCGATGTGATTTTGCCAGCCACCTCCTGGGGTGAGCATGACGGGGTCTACTCCTCAGCTGATCGTGGATTCCAGCGGATCAGAAAGGCCATCGAGCCTCCCGGTGAAGTAAAGCCCGATTGGCAAATTATCAGCGAGCTTGCCACGGCGATGGGCTATCCGATGTCCTACCGGAACACGGAAGAAATATGGGATGAAATGAGGGGGCTCTCCCCGTTGTTTGCCGGAGCCAGTTATCGGAAGATGGAAGAACAGGGCAGTGTTCAGTGGCCTTGTCCGTCAGAAGATCATCCGGGCACACCGTATTTATATGAGGGGAACCGGTTTACCACTTCCAGCGGCAAAGGACAGCTGTTTGCCTGTGAATGGAGGGCACCGCTGGAGCAGCCGGATCAGGAATATCCGTTGTCCTTGTCCACAGTGCGTGAGGTAGGGCATTATTCGGTTAGGACGATGACCGGCAACTGCCGTGCTCTTAGTCAACTTTCGGATGAGCCTGGTTTCATCCAGATGAGTCAGGAGGACGGATCAAGCTTAGGGATTGAAGACGGCCAGCTTGTACATGTTGTATCCCGCCGAGGCAGAGTGTTAGCCCGGGCACAGATCAGCAACCGTGTCAAAACCGGAGCCACCTATATGACCTACCATTTCTGGATTGGGGCCTGCAATGAGCTGACGGGTGATTATCTGGATCCGGTCTCCAAAACTCCGGAATACAAGTATTGTGCGATCCGCATCGAGAAAATTGCAGATCAACTGCGCGCGGAACAACAGGTTCAGCAGGAATATGAGGCGCTCAGAGCGCAGATGCATGTGGAGGCGAGACCGGTATGAATAATGTACAGCCGAGTCCGTTTGTCATTGCCGAAGCGGGCAAATGCATAGGCTGCAAGGCGTGTGAACTGGCATGTTTCGCAGTTCATAACGATCACAATGGGGTTGTGGCGGCTGTGGGCACTGTTACGGTACCGGTTATTCCCCGCCTGCATGTCATTCGAACAGAGAGCTTCACACTGCCGGTTCAATGCCGTCAATGCGAGAATGCGCCTTGTGCGGAAGCCTGTCCGGTTCAGGCGATCCGGCGGGAGGAGGGGACAATAGTTATTCATGAAGAGAGCTGCATAGGCTGCAAAGGCTGTGCCATGGCCTGTCCGTTTGGTGCCATCAGTCTGTATAAAGCGTACAGCAACGGCAAGGTAGTCCCTCAGATTCAACTGAAGGAGCGGCAGCATAGCGCGATGGTACGTAGCGCCAAAGTGATCGCCTATAAATGTGATTTATGCCGGACCAGGGACCATAAGGACGGAGCTATGGGAAACGTTCCGGCTTGTGTAGAGGTCTGTCCGGTAGAGGCACTGTCACTGGTTCATCCGGATACCAGTGTATCCAGGTCACGGACAGCAGCAGCTATGCGACTGTAATACCACTTCAATTCAGAAAAGAAGGTTGCGCTATGTCGTATAAGGATCCAATCATTCATATTGACGAACAATTATGTACCGGCTGCAGACGTTGTGCGGCTGTATGTCCTGTGGATGCCATTATCGGCGAACCGGGCCACCCGCAGACTATTGATGCTCATCGCTGCGTCGTTTGTGGACAGTGTGTGCAGATTTGTACCGCTTATGCTGCGGACAACGAGTCGACGACAGCCTTACGAGCGGTAAAGTTACAGGAAAGAGGGCAGCTCCCCAACGTACGTGAGCCTTTGTTCGCTGCTTATTCGTCAGGGGATATTCAAAAGGTAAAAGCTGTTCTGGCTGATCCGAAACGGTTCAAGGTGGTGCAGTGTGCCCCTGCGATCCGAGTATCTCTGGCGGAGGAGTTTGGGCTGCCCTTCGGCACTTTAACCCCGGGGAAAATGGCGGCGGCGCTGAGACGGCTTAAGTTTGACCGGATTTATGATACAAATTTTGCTGCGGACGTGACGATTATGGAAGAGGGCTCAGAGCTGATTGGCAGAGTGATGTCAGGAGAGCGGCTGCCAATGTTCACCTCCTGCTGCCCGGCCTGGGTGAAGCATGCGGAGACGGTAGCACCGGAGCTGCTGGAGCATTTGTCCAGCTGCAAGTCCCCGATGCAAATGGCTGGAGCTTTGTTCAAGACCTACGGAGCGGAGCTGGATGGAATTGCACCTTCGGATATTTTCAGCGTCGCCGTTATGCCCTGTACTTGTAAAAAATTTGAATGCAGCAGAGAAGAAATGAGTGTGAACGGTTGCCGTGAAGTGGATGTAGTTATTACTACAAGGGAACTGGCCAGCTTAATCAAGGATCAAGGCATCGATTTCATTCATCTTCCCGACGAGCCGTTTGATTCACCGCTGGGCAAATACTCAGGAGCAGGCTCAATCTTCGGCGTCACAGGCGGTGTGATGGAAGCTGCGATACGAACGGGGTATGAACTGATCACCCATGAGCAGATTCCCAATCTGCAATTGGATTTTGTCAGGGGAGAGGAAGGCATCCGGACGGCAGAAGTTCAGATTGGCGAATTGGAGCTCAAAGTGGCAGTAGTCGCAGGACTGAAATATGTGGATGCTGTTTTGGCAAAAGTTGCAGAGGGCACCTGCCCGTATCATTTCATTGAAGTGATGGCTTGTCCCGAAGGCTGTGTCAGCGGCGGCGGACAGCCCAAGCTCCTGTTGGAAACGCAACGGAAAATTGCTTATCAGGCCAGAAAGAGCGCCGTTTACCGCCACGACTCTCATCAGAAGGTCCGCAAATCTCATGAGAATCCAGATATTATCAAATTGTATAAGGACTTCTTAGGTGAACCGTTAGGCCATACTTCACATCATTTGCTGCATACCAAATTTGTTGACAGAAGTTTAAAGGAGGAGATGTCATGAACCGGTTTGTCATTGCCGATCCCGATAAATGTATAGGCTGCCATACTTGTGAAGTGGCCTGCGTAGTTGCCCATGCCGGGAATAATATGTTTCTTCAAGAAGAGAGCGGGGCCGACTTCTATCCCCGGTTGACAGTCGTCGAGACCGGCGAAGTTACCGCACCGGTGCAGTGCAGACATTGCGAGGATGCTCCTTGTGCCAATGTGTGCCCGAATGGCTCCATTACGAACAAAGACGACAGCATTTTCATCAATCAGGATAGCTGTATTGGTTGCAAGACCTGTATGCTGGTATGTCCTTATGGGGCGATTACAATGGTTCCGGCACATAAAGGTGGCCAAAAGCAACTTCAATCCGGGCTTCGTTCCAATACAGCGGGTTCATGGAGCCGCAAGGAGAGAATTGTGGCGAACAAATGTGATTTGTGTGAAGGTAGCGGAAATGGCCCGGAATGCGTGCGGGTATGCCCCACCAATGCACTCCAATTCACCGTACCAAGCCAGATTGAGGATTCCATTTCCCGAAAAAGACTGGCCAGTGCGCAGTCATTACTGCAGTTCGGCGGTTTTCCGCATCTCTAATTCAGTCACTATAACGCAGAAAGCAAGGTGGAGCGTTTGTCCGATATCTTGGTCGATCACTTTGGACGTTTACATAATTATGTACGTATCTCCGTTACAGAGCGCTGCAACTTGGGCTGTCAGTATTGCAATCCGGGCAGAGTAGAAAAGGCTGTGGAGGGTAATCCGCTTACCTTTGACGAGATTGAACGGATCGTAAGGGTACTCGCTGAGATGGGGGTAACCAAGGTGCGTCTTACCGGAGGAGAACCGTTGATTCGTCCGAACCTGGAAGAACTGGTTGCCAGGTTAAGGGCCATCTCCGGGATCGAACGTGTCGGTCTGACCACGAATGGACTGCTGCTCGCCCCCAAAGTGCAGAAGCTGCGTGATGCCGGGCTTACAGATCTCAACGTCAGCCTGGATTCTCTAATTCCAGAACGCTATTCCAGAATCACTGGGGGCGGCGATGTCAGCAAGGTGTTGCATGCTTTAGCAGCTGGTTTTAAGGCTGGCTTCGAGATACTGAAGCTGAATATGGTCTTGATGAAAGGTGTAAACGATGATGAAATTGAATCCTTTCTACAGCTGACTCAGAAATATCCGCTGCACGTCCGCTTTATTGAATATATGCCCATGGGTCATGATATCAACGGATGGGAAGCGGGATATATGCCTTTGGATGGAATACTGGAGCGCTGTGTCAAGGCTGGTTTTAGTCTTGAAGCAGGTCCAGACTCGGGTAGGACAACTGATGAGCCGACTGAAAAAGCAGCAGATTCCGGCCCGGCCCATTATTTTCGCATCCAAGGTGCGGCAGGGCAATTTGGCTTGATTCATCCGGTCAGCCAGCATTTTTGTAATTCATGTAACCGGCTGCGTATTACAGCAAACGGTCACGTTAAGCCGTGCCTCTTCTGGAACGAAGAGCTGTATATCCGGCCTTACATCGCTCAATCAGAGCTGCTGAAGCAATTGTTTCTGCGCGCCTTGGAAGCCAAACCTGGCCAGCATATAATGATGGACCAACCGGGTAGCAAGCCACCCTTGAAGGCCACAATGCGCCTGATGTCGCAAATTGGGGGGTGAAAAACATTGAACGACGATCCAATGTTTCGGGTGGAATCGGATGCTCTAGGGAGTGAAACGGTTCCTAGTGAGGCTTATTATGGAATTCACGCGGTAAGGGCGCGGGATAATTTTACGGTCAGCGGCCGGCCGGTGAATCCGCGGATCACGCGGGCCATTGTAATGGTGAAGAAAGCGGCAGCCAAAGTAAATGGCAGGCAAGGGAATATTTCCGAGCAGGTGGCGTCGGGTATTTTATCCGCTTGCGATGAAATTCTGCAAGGCCAGATGGATAAACATTTTATTGTGGATGCGTATCAGGGCGGAGCGGGAACGAGTACGAACATGAACGTTAACGAGGTGATAGCCAATCTGGCCATCGAGAAACTTGGTGGACATAAGGGGGATTACCGGCTGGTCCATCCGATAGATCATGTGAATCTCTATCAATCTACCAATGACGTGTATCCCACTGCCATGCGAATTGCGATGATTCCGCTGCTTCGCTCGCTTAGTGAAGAGTTTGCCTCTTTTCAGGAGGCATTGCAGGAGAAGGAGCGGGAATACGCCGATGTGTTAAGGTTAGGACGGACGGAACTCATGGACGCACTGCCTATCATGGCCGGACAAAGCTTTGGAGCTTATGCCAAAGCGGTTGCACGGGACAGGTGGAGGCTGTACAAGGCGGAGGAACGGCTTCGGGAGATTAACCTTGGAGGAACGGCAGTGGGCACAGGAATGAATGCCCCCCTTGCTTATATTTATGCCATTGCAGAAGAGCTGCGGGAACTATCCGGAATGGGGCTGTGCCGCAGCGATTTTCCGATGGATGGCACACAGAATATGGATGTATTTGTGGAAGTTTCAGGTTTGCTCAAAGCTGCTGCGGTGAACTTGCTGAAGATATCTGGCGATTTCCGGCTGCTTAATTCCGGGCCCTCCGGCGGAATTGCAGAATACATCCTGCCGCCCATGCAGGTAGGTTCTTCAATCCTGCCCGGTAAAATGAACCCGGTCATCGCAGAGATGGCCGGGTCAGTCGCTATGAAGGTGATCTCCAATGATACAGCAGTCACTTTGGCGGCGGCCAGCGGACAGCTGGAGCTGAATGCCTTTGCTCCTTTAATCGCAGAATCTCTGCTTGAATCTCTTGAAATTCTTACTGAGGCTGTACGGCTCTTTCATGAGCGATGCGTGCGTGGGTTGAAAGTCGATACTGCGCATTGTCTGGAGCATTTGGAACGCTCTGGCGTCATGGCTGCCGCAGCGGTGACGTATCTGGGTTATGACGCTGCAGCTGAACTGGCTAAGTCTGCGGCGGCCTCGGACCGGCCGTTAAAGGAGATTTTGCTGGAACAAGGACTGATGACGAAAAAGCAGATCGATGCCATTCTGCACCCGCTGCAGGTTACCAAACCAGGCATCCCTGGAAGATCAAGTGATTTATAAAGGTTCTAGGATAACGAAGGAGCGCATGTTATGAGCTTAAATAATACCCCGCGTGGAGAACGAATGCACATTGCAGTCTTTGGAAGGCGTAATGCCGGCAAATCCAGTGTGATTAACGCTTTAGCCGGTCAGGAGACGTCCATTGTTTCTCCGGTAAGCGGGACAACGACAGATCCGGTTTATCAACCGATGGAACTGCTGCCGGTGGGACCGGTAGTGCTCATTGATACCGCCGGATTGGATGATAGCGGAAGTTTGGGTGAACAGCGGATTCGCAAAACAAATCAGGTTCTGAGCAAAACCGATCTGGCGCTGCTGGTGATAGACGCTGTCCAAGGAGTAGGTGAATTTGAGCACAATCTTTTACAGAACCTGTCTGTCAAGAAGATTTCGGTCATTCTACTTTTGAACAAAGTAGACTTGCTCGAAGAGCATGGTGACGGTGAGGAACCCACTGTAGTGGCGGCAAAGGTAGAAGAACAGCTTCATTTGAAGCCAGTGCTATTCAGTGCTCTCAGGAATACTGGGATCAAGGATCTAAAAGCTTCAATCGTCCGGGAGCTGCCGAGGGACGAAGACCGGTTCCGGCTAGTGGGAGACCTGCTGAATCCCGGAGACTTGGCTGTTCTGGTAGTGCCGATCGATAAGGCAGCACCTAAAGGAAGACTGATTCTGCCCCAGCAGCAGACCATTCGCGACATCATGGAATGTGATGCAGTTGCTGTTGTCACCAAGGAACAGGAGCTTGGACACACGCTCAAGATGCTGGGACGCAAGCCAAATGTGGTCATCACGGATTCACAGGCATTTCTTAAGGTTCAGGCAGATACCCCAAAGGATATCCCGCTCACGTCCTTTTCCATATTGTTTGCCAGGTATAAGGGGGATCTTCCTCAGCTTGTACGCGGGGTTCGCGCTATTGGTCGTTTGCAGGACGGAGACCGGGTACTCATTGCGGAAGCCTGCACGCATCACCGGCAATCCGATGATATTGCTTCTGTGAAGATTCCCCGCTGGCTGCGGGAACTGACAGGCAAGCAGCTTCAAATTGAACATGCCGCAGGCAGCGATTTCCCCGCAGGACTCGGGGGTTATTCACTGATCATTCACTGCGGAGCATGTATGTTGAACCGCAGGGCGATGCTGGGGAGGCTTGAAGAGGCGGAACATGCGGGTGTTCCAATTGTGAATTATGGTGTATTTATTGCCTACGTGCAGGGGGTGTTCCCAAGAGCCATCGAAATGTTTCCGTCTGCAATGCTAGCCTGGGAGGAGGGGGTATACCATTAATGCGTATATTAAAGCGGGGGTGTTCCAAAAGCCATCTGAATGGCTGCTGGAACACCCCCTTTTTGTGACAGCGTACATTGGGTGCGACCTAAAACCGTAGATCTCGTTCGCCGTTACGGATACGCTGAAGTTGCTTTAGGGTCGCTTTTTTGACCGATTCCTTGGGGATGCGCTCCAGATTGTCATGAATCGTCTGCTCTCCAATGGCCTGCATCTCCTCATCGGCGTAATCCAGCAGGTATTCCTGAAACGTCATCAGGGAGTTCGGCTGACAGACATTATGGATTTGACCGGATTTTGCCAGCTGCATGAAACGGTCTCCCGTGCGGCCTTCCCGGTAACAGGCGGTGCAGTAACTCGGCACATACCCGTCCTGGCAGAGACTTTTGATGATTTCCATAGGGGAGCGGTGATCGCCTACCATGAATTGCGGTTTGTCATCTTTATCTCTGTTCACACTGTATGCGCCAACACCCGTGGCGGAGCCTGCGCTGATCTGGGAAATGCCCAGTTTGATTATCTGATCACGAAATTCAGCGTCTTCGCGTGTAGAGAGTATCATTCCTGTATAGGGAACGGCTATTCGCAGAACGGCGACGATTTTGGCGAAATCCGAATCGCTGACCAAGTAAGGGTAATTGTGCAGGTTCACATTCTCCGCTTCGCGCAGGCGGGGGACGGAAATCGTATGCGGTCCGCAGCCATAGGCCTGTTCCAGATGCTCGGCATGTTTTAACATGGCTATCGTTTCATATTTATAATCATAGAGCCCATACAGGACACCGATACCAACATCCTCGATACCCGCTTTCATGGCCCTGTCCATGGCGGTCGTATGCCAATCATAATCACTTTTGGGTCCTTGAGGATGGTATTGCTTGTAACTAGGTCTATGATAAGTCTCCTGAAATAAAATATAAGTTCCAATTCCCGCCTCAGCCAGCTTGATGTAGTCATCGATTGTTGTTGCAGCGATATTGACATTGATCCGGCGGATACTGCCATTGTCCAGCTTCGTATCGTAAATGGTCTTTATGCAGTCGAGAATATAATCGATGGAACAATTGCGGGGATCCTCACCTGCTTCCAGCACAAGCCGTTTGTGTCCCAGAGACTGCAGAACGGTAACTTCCTGAGCAATTTCATCTGAGGTTAAGCGGCTGCGTGTGAATTCAGAATTGGAATGTTTGTAACCGCAGTACACGCAATTATTGACACAGTAGTTGCTGACATAGAGTGGTGCGAACAATACAATCCGGTTGCCGTAGATTCGTTCCTTGATATCTCTGGATACCTGATAAATCTCATTCAGTGTTTCCTGATCTTCCACATTTAAGAGAACAGCTGCTTCTTGTGAGGTCAGTCCTTTACATTGTCGGGCTTTCTCAAGAATTGCTGACACCTTGGCCCGATCCGATCCCGCATTTTCTCCAAATCGCAGCGCTTCTTTGATCTCTTCGTCCTGAATGAAATCCGCCGGACGACTTTCATTTACTCTGCTCACGAACATCCACTTCTTTCTGGGTTTATTATTAGATTGACAAGCAGACTTGAACTCTTCCAACTCGGTTGCGAGATGACAACAGGCTGATTCGCTGGCTTCCTTACAATGGAACGTGCTGTGCAGAAGTGCGGGATAGATGATTCAGACTATCTCCCCGGCCCATATCCACATGGAATCCGGCAGCTTCAATCCGCTGTTCCAGACAGAATCTGCATTGGGCGGATTCGTCGCCCAGACAGATTTTGTTATTATAGAGCGTATATTGGGCTCGTACATTCAAAGGAGAGAGATTAGGCATGACCACATTGGCGCCTGCTTGCAACGCCAGCTCCCGCCCGTTCGGGTGAGCGGTTCCCATGGCTGTTGTAGCAGGGATTAGGGCTTTCGGCACGAAGAGGCGGGCAAGAGCAATCATATCCAGTGTATTTATTACTGTTCCGGCCGGCTCGTCCTTTAAGGGTGTGGCGTGATGCGGCAAAAAAGGGCCAATGCCGATCATATCCGGTTCTAGCGCCTTAAGATATAGCAGGTCTTCAGCCAAATCCTCGGGCGTTTGACCGGGTAAACCAACCATAAACCCTGCACCCACCTGATAGCCGAGGGACTTGAGAGCCTCCAACCGATTCCGGCGACTGTCAAAGGTCATGGTCGGGTGCAGGGCTTGGTACAGCTTACGGGAGGCTGTCTCATGGCGCAGCAAGTAACGGTCAGCTCCGGCCGCGAGCAGTGTAGCGTAAGTCTCATCATCCCGTTCACCAATCGACAGTGTTACCGCGGTATCCGGATAGAGTGTTTTAATGCGTGTAATGAGCTTGGCCAGCTTCTCAGTGGTGTACCAGTCGTCTTCTCCGCTCTGTAGAACAAAGGTACGATAACCCAGCTCATATCCTTCCCGGCAGCATTCCAAGATTTCTTCAGGTTGGAGCCGATAGCGGCGGACTGTCTTATTGCCGGAGCGTATGCCGCAATACAGGCAGTTCTGTTTGCAAATATTGGAGAATTCGATCAGCCCACGCAAAAATACACGGTCGCCATAACATTCCATTCTTTTCAGATGGGCCAGATGATGAAGCCGCTTTTTTAGATTCTGGTCCGGGTTCCTCAGCACAGCAATGATCTCTTGAGCTTCCAGTGATTCTTCTTCATATAATCGATCTAGCAATTGTTCCGTTGACATCACTCCCTATCCTGGAGGGGATTAATCATATAACCAAAAAATAACAATTGCGATTACCTAGAAAAAATTGTAACAAAAGTAAAAATAGAGAACAGTGACTTTTGTGCTTGAAATTTGAGATTCACGGAGGGGGGAAAGCGGGACAGCCGGAGATTCGATCCGGACGGGTATACACATTACATGAATTCTGACGAATGAAACCAACGGTGGTGATTCCTAACTGTTCCGCCAGCTCAAGCGCTAGTCCGGTGGGGGCAGATTTGGACAAAATCATTTCACAGCCTATTTTGGCTACTTTCAATAAGATTTCCGAAGAGATCCGTCCGCTGAAAACAATAATTTTGTCATTGAGTTCCAAATCTTGCTTCAGGCAGTAGCCGTAAATTTTGTCCAGTGCATTATGACGACCAATGTCGCTGCGGGCCAGCAGCACCCCGCCGGCATCGCAAATTGCAGCAGAATGGACGCCACCGGTGCGGTGGAACAGCTCTGATCCGGTTTGCACTTCCTCCATTAAGCGGAAACAATCGTCGAAAGAAAGTGATGCATGTACCCCGTCCGCAATTTTGGCCGTTCTGGCATCATTAATGTAGACGAAGCCATGCCGGCTAGACCCGCAGCAGGAAGTTACATATCGTTTGGCAAACAGCTGACGGTGTAATGGGCTTAAGTGGTCTATAGTTACGTGGACGAAACCTTCTTCTTCCTGACTCCAAATCGCCTTGATATCCTGGAACCCTCTAATGATTCCTTCGGATGCCAAATAACCGATTACCATGTCCTCGATATATTCAGGCGTGCATACCAGAGTGACGAATTCATCACCGTTTATTTTGATTGTGATCGGATGCTCCGTAACGATAAGATCTTCTTCCATCGTGATATGTCCACTGCGATAACGTATAATTTCCCCATGCCGCTCGGATGCGAGTTTCAAAGCAATCATCCTTTTTTGTTAGAAATTGAATATCTCAACATTTCCTTTAAATGATAAATAATACCATTTTAAAACACGTTATTACTACATCACTTTTTATAAAAAGTGTCAATTTAATATCTCACATATGGCCTTTGCATTCTTCATGAATCGGAGCTATTTTAGGAGTTGAACGCTATGGTAAATGGGTCTTCTGATATTACTGATAATGCAGAAGGAAGGGCATGTATTAAACTATGAGTATCAAAAATTAGGAGATCAATTTAGAATTATCCGCAAAACAAACAGAATATACTAGAATGAATTTTCAAACTTGATTGGGATTTCTCAAGCAACATTAAGTGAAAGTGGGGCAGGGAAAATAAAGTTGTAGACTGAGAGCATAAAGCTTTAGACTTGCGGGTGCTTCATTACGCTAACAAGGCAGTTTAGTTCAATGAATCCGCCAATCTGTCGAAAAGGTTTGGACTGGTGACACCACACGTTCAAGTCTTTAGCTTCGCTCAAATGTTCAAGCGCAGGTTCTTTGCTAGGCATTCTTTTTATTTGTAAGGAAGAGACTTGGAATGAAGATTACCGCTAGAGCAATAGCGGATAATAAAAATCCAGATTGATAACCCTTTAAATTATTTGCAATGGTTGGCTGCAATCCTTGTAGGGCAGCTGCGACAACGGTTGCGATAACAGCTGAACCAAAGCTTGAGCCCAAGTTCTCTATAATATTAATCCCAACACCTGCTTCAGGAAGTTGTTTGCTGTCAAGTCCTGTATATGCATCACTTGTCAAAGGAAGACTGATTCCTCCAACACTGGCACCACGAATAAACAAGATAATGGAGATCCAAATCATACTTGTTTTATCGGTGATAAAGATAAGCGGAACAGACCCAACAAGTGCAAGTACTAAGCTAACCATAACCACGTATTTCGCACCGATCTTGTCAATCATTTTTCCTATCAAAGGTCTGGTCACAAGCATCCCGACCCCTTGAGGAATTAACGCAAGCGCTGCTTCGGTCGCCGTGAAATGACGAAAGTTCTGGAAGTACAAAGGAAGAATTATCATAGGTCCCAGGATAGCAGCATTTGTCAAGAATAACCCGATGCTGGAGGCTGTGAAGCTCTTATGTGCAAATAAATTCAATGGGAGCACGGTTTGATTTTTTCTTACTAGATTATATACGAAGTAGATGACGGCTAAACACAGGCCAACGCCAACCCAAATAATAGTTTCGCTATTGTTAAATGAAGCATGGTCCGCGGCTTTCGTAATTCCATAAATCAATGCCGCACTCATTAGCGACAAATCGATAATTCCAAAAAAATCGAGTCTACTATCTTTGTTGAACGGTTCAAAATGGGGCACCTTTTTCATCATAAACGGGGTAGAAACCAAAACGATGAACACGTTTATAAAGAAAATCCAGCGCCAGGATGCCCCTTGAACAATGAACCCCCCAATAACAGGTCCTAAGATGGGACCGAAGATCATTGGGGTACTGACGATTGCCATCACTCTGCCCAGATTTTCTTGACCCGCTGTTTTGACTAAAAGCGTGAACATTAGCGTGGTAATTACTCCAGCGCTAAAACCTTGAAGCAAACGGAAAACGATGAAGCTGGAAATGTCCCAGCTAACTCCTACTAAAACAGAGATTACACCAAAAGCGATGACGGCCCCAACGAAAATTTTCTTGCCGTTAAATTTGTTCATAAGCCAGCCGGATATGGGAACCGCAACCGCAAGAGCTAAAACATAACCAGTAATCGCCCATTGAATAACATCCAATGTTGTGCTGAAGTCCTTCGTCAGTTTGTCGATGGCGGTATTCACCATCGTGGAGTCAAGCATAGGGGCTATAGCTCCAAGTGCAATAGCCCAGGCCGCCATAAGGACTTCTTTGGGTAATCCTATTTTCTTCATTTTATTTTTTGCCATTTTATTCTCCTCTTAAAAAGTTATTTTGTTTCCTAGTCAACAAAATGATATATCATTTTAGTTTCCTGGTCAACAAAATTACGTCCGTAAAAAAGCAAAGCAGCTATCTCTGAAAAGAGACGGCTGCCTGTGGTTTCACTTTCAATATTCAAATTTTTCAGCTTAATTAATTTCTAGACCCTGTTTCTTTATTTCTGCATCCAGATGATGACTATACTTTTTCATGAAGCTAAGCATACTTTCAAATTGTTCCTCGGTTACCTGTCCAAATATGTCTTTATCCCGCTCTTGAAATTCTCGGTGCAGATCTTCATGGATATTATAAATTTCCTTCCCTTGCTCAGTGAGCCTAAAATAGACTTCTTTCTTATTATCAGGCTTCTGGTAGCATTCAATGAGGCCTTTCTCCATAAGCCTCTTCGTTAGTTTACTTATGGCGCCTTTGGTCATATATAGGGATTGCGCAAGTTTTGTTACATTTGGATCTACATTTCTTTCAATGTATTCAATACAATGAACTTCTGAAGGTTTATGGCCCTTAAGACTGTCTTCCAACTTATTTTTATTAAGCCAAACCATCTTGTTAAATAAGTCCCTGAATTCCATCATGACCAGTTCCTGTTTGTTCATGGCCGTCTGTCCTCCGCCCTTTGGTAAACTACAACAATTATATTGATTTTTTGTTTCTGCTTCAACAATAGTTCGCTTTGGCGCACATAGCCTGATAATCCGGCCAATAATTAAACTAAAATGTAATATAAAATTTACAGATCGACCAATTCACTACTTTGTAAAATAAATACAGATATAACCGGTGACGTTCCGAAAAACAGATGTATAATTACAAATAAAGGATCTGTTTATATTATCAAGGAGGTAAATGTGAAAAATAACAACAGCTTTATTATCGCTTTATTCCTTCTTCTTACAGCCATAATAACCTTGCAGGACTTACTTCCAAATAACCACACGTACAGACCACTAATTTCAATAATATTAGTTTTAATCACTCTCTACATGATTGCTAAGAATTTAAAACTAAGATCTATGTCATACAAAACAGCGAACATGCTATTATTGTCATTTTTTATATTCACTTGTGTTTACCATGTTGTTTTATCGATAATCATTCAACAGCCTATATTTGAAAATTACTTTTGGATTTTCTTGTGTTTTATATATCTTTTATCATGGTTACGGATGCGCTACATTTCAAAAAAATAAGATGTCTAATATTAAAATAGGGACATACATGCTATGTCGAAATAGATTAACTAAAAACCGCTCAACCATCTGGATTGAGCGGTAAGCGAAATAGAATATTATTTTTTTACAGCATGGATATAATGAATGGTTTCAAATGCTGACAAATAATCCGACCGATGATTAAAGAAACGCTCGTTTATCATAGTTGGAGATAAGTGTTCATATATCAGTAAATCTGACTTGTCTAATATATTCTCGATTTCATCATAAGTAAAACATGACTTCATAGGTTCTCCGCTCGCTGATGCCATTTTCACCATATTTTCAACTCGGTTAGATATTCCCTTCTCCTCAAAGAGTTTCTCATCTGCATAATCAAAAACAATAGAACTTCCTGATGGAACTTGGGTAAATAGATCATTGAGCAGTCTTGCATTGTCCTCTTTGGTTAAATAATATGAAACCCCTAAAAGGCTAAAGAACGTTTTTTTGTTTTCAAATCCTTCTTGTAATAGATTTTGATAAGAGAACTTATCGGTGAAGTCCATAGATACAAAATGTAGATGACTTGGGATTTTAAGATTCGCCTGAGCTAACCTTTGTTTTTTAAATTCCTGAGTGGAGGGGTAATCAATTTCAAATACTTTTAAGCTGTCTTCCAATTCTGGGTGTCTGAAACAAAAGGTATCTAGTCCAGCTCCAAGTATGGCATATTGTTTTACTCCTAACCTAAGTTCATTAAATAATACCTTTTCGCAATACGCAGAACGAGCTAAGGGTGTTGGAGAAAGCTGAACTTGGGTAATCCATTTTAATATTTCTTCTGGAGCATCATGAAATCTTTGAGCAATTTCAATATTAAAGAATTGAATTCCTTTAATCATGTTTTCACGAATATCTTCAAATTCTTTTTGGGAAATTAAATCTTTGGCAATAAAATCATCAAAAATTTTGGGTGTGTCATATATGCTATGATATGCTCGACCAAAGGCTGATATTAAGGAAGTTAAACTTGATTCATTCTTCTTCATACAATAACCCTCCGATATAACAAAAAAAGATTCCCCTGGCCAGGAGAATCTTATTATACACACGAATAGAATAGATGTAAATTATAGCACAAATATAAAATTTTGTCAATACATAAATTAAATCAAATTCTGTTTATTTCTGTTGATGGTCAACTATAGCTTATAAGTTTGTCATTTACTGTCTTTGCTAAAGGCGCTTGGGCATGCTATAAGTGTAAAAGAGGCAGAAGCATGGTGCTTTTGCTTTTGAATTTTGGGATAAAATTAAGTCCTGGTATCCATAATGAAAGGATTTTTTATATGGTTGAAAATTTTTGGCGTGAATTGCCACGGCCTTTTTTTGTACTGGCTCCCATGGAGGATGTGACGGATGTTGTTTTCCGTCATGTGGTAAGTGCTGCGGCCAGGCCGGATGTGTTTTTTACAGAGTTTACGAATACAGAGAGCTATTGTCACCCGGAGGGGCACCAAAGTGTGCGTGGGCGTTTGGCTTTTACAGATGATGAACAACCGATTGTGGCACATATCTGGGGAGATAAGCCGGAGTATTTCCGGCAAATGAGTATCGGCATGGCGGAGCAAGGGTTCAAGGGGGTCGATATCAATATGGGCTGCCCTGTCCCTAATGTTGCAGAGAATGGCAAGGGGAGCGGCCTGATCTGTCGTCCAGAACTTGCAGCAGATTTAATCCAAGCCGCAAAAGCAGGCGGGCTTCCCGTAAGCGTAAAAACAAGGCTTGGTTTTACGGCTGTAGACGAATGGCAGGGTTGGCTAACCCACATTTTGGAACAAGACATTGCGAACCTATCCATTCATCTGCGCACAAGAGAGGAAATGAGCAAGGTACCTGCCCATTGGGAGTTAATCCCGGAGATTAAGAAGCTCCGTGACGAGGTGGCACCAGGCACGCTCCTAACGATTAACGGGGATATCCCTGACCGTCAAACTGGGCTGAAGCTCGCTCATGAGTACAGAATTGATGGCGTTATGATCGGGCGTGGTATTTTTAATAACCCATTCGCCTTTGAGAAAGAGCCAAAAGAGCATAGCAGCAAGGAATTGCTGGATCTCTTAAGGCTGCATCTGGATCTTCATGATCAATATTCATCCTTGGAACAGCGCTCCTACAAGCCGCTTCCACGCTTTTTCAAAATCTATGTTCGTGGATTTCGCGGGGCAAGCGAGTTAAGAAATACCTTAATGAACACAAAATCAACGACTGAAGTGCGTGCATTGCTCGATGATTTTGAAAGCAGGAATGTTGTTGAGGCGGGGGAGTAGTAGAAGGGGCCTTCATTTAGAGGCCAAAGCGGAGCATATTAACAACATCCAGAGCGCAGCGAAGATAGACCGTGTCCTTGTCGGAGCGGTCTATTTTTTGTCTTTATCAGGCCAAAGCTAAAGCATGTTTCATCCGGTTAGGCTAATATCATGCGTCTATATGGAGGTTAATCGGCCTTGCTCAGCTCGTCCAGAAATGCGGGGCGCTGATTGTACTGTGTCTTGAGTTCAATAATTCAGCCGTATGGATTTTTATCCTCAACCAGTCTGAGGTACACTTGACGGATTCTAAAATCTCCGGTTGCCCTTAGTTCGGAAAGAACGCTCCGGTAAAAGGTTTCTTTACCGCCCTCATACAGAGACTCCAGCTCGTCATAATAGGTATAATCTCCATTCAGCAAAAGTTCTTTCGCCAGTAGGGCTTGCTGTTTGGGCAAAAACAGCTTCTTATAGGCCACATATGCGGCCCTTTTCCATGGGCTAACCCATCCCGTGAGGGGGCTGTCCTGCCGCAGTTCCTCTTCAGCCAATAGGAGGATGCGCTGCTAGTCTCATTTATCCATGCTTTCTTCAATGGCCCACGCTTGCTCTAAAAAAACTAAAGTGCAGGTGCTCCTGCACAAATTCCTCCGCTTCCCGACGGGAGCCGTATTTCAGGATGCCTAAAGTCAAGGCTGCCTAGTCATATTAAGCAGCAGTGAAATATCCTCAGTCGAGCCTACGGAAATCACTGTTTTCTGCGCATGGTCTACAATCTTCTTCATTCTCTCGGCCAGATCGGATCTTGTGACAATCACATCAGCTTCTTCAACCGCACGAATCAGCGCCTCGTCTGAGCTTGATGAGACGTCAATCGTTTGAATTTCAGCATAGCTTAGTTTCTTAATCTCATCTAAATAAAACATGCAGGAAGCATCCTTACACTCAATGAACAGATAGCGCTGCTTTCCTTTGGGCCGCTGATCAAACAATTGGACATAAGCAAAACCCGATAACAGCAGGTCATCTACGGATAAATGTAAAGAGCGGGCTTCATTAATCATTTGCTCCACAAAAGCAAAGTGAGGGTTTCTTGCTTGGAAACGGGCGATTTGTTCTTCACCTGCGACCTGTGTGCCCCGTCCCTTTTGCATCAAAAGGAGACCCTCTTCTTTTAACTGGGCATACACGCTTTGAATGGTGTTCCGGTTAATCGACAGCTGTTCAGCAAGCTGATTGGTGGAGGGAAGTGTATCTCCAGGTTCGAGGTGACCTTTGCCGATTAGCCATTTGATCTGTTCTTTAAGCTGGATATGAATGGGCAGCGGAGAGTGGGGATCAATTTTCAAAATCAAGCCTGTGTTTTTCATGCTTAAGTGCCCCGCTTTCTTAATTGTCTATTGATTTAGATAACTAAAGCTTAAAGAAGTAGGCAGCAAAAATCAAGTTTCCCACGTAACTTGACAATGTGAAGGTTTAGGATTACTCTATATACATAAATGATTATTTAACTAGTTAACTGGTTTATATTTGCTGGATGATGACAGATGCTCTACAAACAAATTTAAGGAATCGTGTTACGCGATCATGCTTTACCGATTAGAATTACGTACCACGTACCCTGAATCACGGACCACAGCTTAAGTGAAACCTACGAATAGTAGCTGCCTGAGTCGGCTTATGAGGGATGGTTAGCATTCGGACAGTTGCGTTTGGGGCAGGCTTCGTAAAATGGGGTGGAACGATGAAAAAAGAACTGAAACTGACATCAATCCGGGAAGTTGAAGCATTTGTTGAGCAGCACGAATGGAGTTTTTTATACGTATCCAGTCCGGATTGCAGCACTTGCCACGCGCTTTTACCGAAGCTAAGGGAGCTGCTTGCCGATTACCCGCTAATCCATTTCGGTCATGTGGATGCTAGTGAGGTTCCGGAGGTGGCGGAGAAGCTGCTGATTCTAAGTGCGCCGATCATGCTGCTGATCATTGGGCAGAGGGAGTATTTGCGGGAGGATCGTTTTGTACGGTTCGGGGATTTGCGAGAGAAGCTGGATCATCTGCATCACATCTATAACGGTTAACCATTTATATTAATAAAACTGGGAGGAATGTAAAATGGCAGTTGCACATACTAATGACCAAACTTTTGCGAGTGACATTCAAAGCGGGCTGACTCTGGTGGACTTCTGGGCTCCATGGTGCGGACCATGCCGCATGATCGCTCCTGTATTGGAAGAGCTCGATCAGGAACTGGGCGGCGCAGCTTCGATTGCTAAGCTCAACGTGGATGAAAACCCAGAGACTGCGCAGGCATTCAAAGTCATGAGCATTCCGACACTAATTCTGTTCAAAGACGGCAAACCCGTCGATGGTGCCGTTGGCGTCCAATCCAAAAGCGCGCTGCAAGAGATGATTAATAAGCATAAATAAGCGGGAAGTAAGATGGAACTGTAATAAGTGAAAGGGAAAGTCCGGACGAAGCGTTCGGGCTTTTTGTTTATACTGCTTCATTCTACTGGGCTTTTGAGTCTACACAAACTATGATTCATAACTTATCCTGTGTAAAATTCAAACCTTGAAATGCAGACTCGTGGCTTTCAAGGTTTTTTTAATTGTAAAATAGTCCCTTCGCCATATGAGGGTACAGACCTAAGCACCTTCTCTGGTTGCAAGGGAATGGAGTATGCTCATAGAACGGAGTTTTTTACATAATTATCCTTAAGTAAATCTAGCATGTACATAAGTTTGGATGGGGGACAAATATAGCTGATCGATGCCTGCTTTAATGAAGCATTTGGTTATTGAAGAGCTTGAAGTCATTAGCGGGGATAGCAAGGTGCCAAGCCAATAATACTAAGAGCGCTGCTAGGTAGTTGAGAGGAGCTGTTTTTAAGTATGAGGATGTTTATCTAGAATGGCCCTTATTAATTGGGCATATATATATGACTTAGAATTTGATCACGGTTACTAAGCTTATATTCGGAATTAGTCGTGTGGTGAATCTCTAAATAGAGTTTGCCGGATTCCTAACGATATATTGCTTTATTATCACTCAAAGGAGCGAAAAATTTTGAAAAGAATACTGTCTCTAGTCTTAGTAATTGCTTTTATATTATCGGGTTGTGAAGGAAATAGTGTGGAGGACCAGAAAAAGGATCAAAAAGTATCAAAAACAGAAGAAAAGTCACCTGCCCTTACAACGCATACAACACATACAACGGTGTCAGATCTAAAAAAGAAGTATAACGGAGAAGAGGAAACGCAATACTTATCACCGATGTACAACGTGAATTACAATCAAGTTTTTAAAATAAAATTCAACTCAAATTTATATTCTACACATGCCTTCGCTCATAGCGATAAGGAAATTGCCGAACGGTTTAGACAAGATGATGCTGTTAGATTTAAGAAAAGTATCGCAACTGTACATACAGACCCAAGGTGTTTATATGAAAGTGAAGTATCTACACTCGAAGCAGTTGAAGACACTAATACTAGTCAAAGTGTGTTAACCCTAAGTGCATTCAAGCCGGTATTAACCTCTTTTGATTCTACTAGGGATACAGAAAACTCTTGGGGAAACGCCCCTATGTATTATATTTGTATCCGTTATGACTTAGATGCAAAAACACCGACAAAATTGAAAAAACCGATAATTATACCTTTTACAATCAAATCTCCACTACCATCACCGAATGCTGCCTATCAAATTGATGCTGATGGAAGATTTAAACTGGTATGGAACAAGGTAAAAGGTGCTAAGAAGTATAATGTTTATAATGTAATGTCCATGCATAATGCCGAAAAAATCAGTGGGGCGGAGGAAGGTTTTAAACATACATATCCCTATTTAATTGGCACGGTTACCGATACGGAATTTCAAGACTTTGCATCAGATGGAAATCAAGGATTGTTATATGGAGATCGGAACCCGCATGGTTCCAGACGAAAGGCAACGATCGCACAAAATAGGATGGTCGAAGGAGAGTTCTATGTAACGGCTGTTGATGAAAATGGAAATGAATCAAATTTCAGCCCTGCAGTTAGCACATTTCATTTATCTAAAACCCTGGTAATTGGTATGGAAGAGTTGCACGAACTATATTACTCAGGATTTCAAACCATTGATGAGTTACCTAAAAAAATCAAATTGTATGCAATAGATAATACAACGATTTTGGAGCGGGATCTAATTTATGAAAATCATATTGAATATGACAAAGATGGCTTTGCACTAATTCCTTATAAAGTGAAAGGAACAGCGATTAGCGGTACAACCACAGTATACTCATTTGATAAACAAAAATGGAGTGCCTTTATAGATAAGCAGGATACTAGAGATCACAGCAATGGAGGTCTACTTGAGCCGGAAAACGTCATGGAGTACGCTCCCGACCCTTCTATTGTCGATAATTCAACAAGTCATAATGATGATTTGATTGAACATCAGAAAGCAAATACACGGGAGCAGCTGGATGAGGGCAATAAAGAATATGTTCCTCTAACAGAAGCGGCTAATGATTATAAAATCAATGCAGATTCTGCATTAGAAGAGTACTTGGCCTTAAATTTAATTGCCGCAAACCAAGAGATTTCATTGAAGGCATTCCCAGAGGCCCTAAATATCGACTTTTTAGCGGATACCTTACTCAAAGTAAAATACCAAAATCCATTAATATTAGATGTTGAGAATTATGGCTTCGATTTTAAAAAATCCACTCTATTTATTAGTTATAGCGAGAGTAAAGATAATATTGCCAAGCAACAAAAAGAAATCATGCAAGAAGCGCGCAAAATCCTCTCGCAGATTATTACAAATGATATGAGTGATGCCGAAAAGCAACAAGCGATATATGATTATTTAAATGATCATGCAAAATATGATGACGCAGCTTTGGAAAATGCCGAGAAAAACAATTTTAAGACGATTGATAAAAAATTTAATGATTCTTTTACGGCCTATGGAATCATGGTAAACAAAATTGGAGTATGTGCTAGCTACGCGGCAACCTACAAGCTGCTTAGTGATTTAGCAGGCTTAGATAGCATCGTCGTAACAGGTTACCTTGGAGGCGTACCGCATGCGTGGAATAAGGTGAAGATCAATGGGAAGTGGTACAATGTCGATTCAACCAATAATGAAACAAACTCGGGCGTCGGTTACTTATTATATAATTCTGACGATGAAACAGCAGAGGATCTGGAGTTTACCTTTGATAAAGATTATTGGACAGATGAAGGGTTGAAGCAATTTGTTAGTAAAGACAAGTCATTGGATTATTACAGAACGAAGGGGCTGGAGATTAATTCTCCGACTGAATATAAAAATAACCTTCTAAAATTTTTAAAAGGCAATGAGAAAACCTTCATTGTTCGATTAAGTGATGATGTAAACGAAGATGATGTTATTAAAGTTATACAAAACGTTTATTATGCATCTTCCAATGCCAAATTAAAGAATGCAACATTAAGCGGGCTACTAAGTTACCTTATTTTAGAGAATTAAAGAGGTTGTAGGGTGACGAAGACCAATAATGGAATCGAAGTGAAAGAACAGAGTTCGGCCCGTAATTGAAAAAGCAACCTTAAGCGACCTGAGTCCGATTTTCACATGGGCTTAGGTTGTTTAGTTTTTAGTGCATCATAGAACAGATATTCGCTGAGAACCTGAAGTCACTTTCCCCTGTCATAATGAAAAGAAAGACGCGCGGGAGTGGATTACGACGAATCAGCCGATTTATGCCGCTATTACTACAGGTACCAAGCACTATTACGGAACAGAGCTTTTTTGAATTGTAAAATAGTTCCTTCGCCACATAAGGAAACAGACCTAAGCACCTTCTCTGGCTGCGAGGGAATGGAGTATGCTCATAGAACGGAGTTTTTTACAGAATTATCCTTAAGCAAATCGAGCATGTACATAAGTAGGGATGAAGGATTAAATATAGCCTTGAATGAGGAGGTTTATATGGAGCAAAAGGTAGACCCGGCCAAGGTTATGGATCTATCCCGCCAGCTCAAGACCCTGAGCAGTGCCGTGGAGAACCATTCGATCGGGGTGCACCGGGAGATTCAGAGACTGGTGGACAATACGCGTAAGGATTATTCGGAGGCCTATGTCCGGCAGGCAGCGGGGCAAGTGGACCAGCTGCTCAGCGAGATGAAGCGGATCATGGATCAGCTGTTTGGAAGCATGGAGAAGAAGGAAGCGGACCTTAAGTGGGCGGCAGAACAGTACCGGAAGGCAGAGGCGGAAGCGAAGGCCAAAACCAAGCAGAGCCTCTCCTCAAAATTCGGGGTGATGAAGTGGACGTTCACCCAGCTTACGGAGCGGGCAAGTGAGCTGCGTCAGCAAATGATGGACACCTACATAAATCTGCTGAGGAATCCGCCCACCCTGATGGATATGGTTAAGGCGCTGGTGAATCAAGCGAAGGATTTCTCGCTGGAGCGCAGGCTGAAGCCCTTCCAGGAAGATGAGCGGATCGCGTCCTTGCTGGACATTTTACATACGGGAGAAGAGAAGGACCAGATTTGGGCACGGGAAGAGCTGGAGAAGATCTCTGCAGCCTTTGGCGAAATCTCCAAAAGCCAGGTAGCCTACAGGGTTTACCAGGCGTATGGGAGACAGGGATATATGGATGAGGCTCGTGCGGAGGCGGAAAGGCAAAGAAACCTGTTGGCCGGGCTCGGCGTCGATTCCAAGTGGTATGGGCCGGGGGTAGACTTGAGAGTACACTTTAAAGGCTCTCCGAGCACAGCTTGTAAGTATAACCCGCTGCTTACAGACGGGTCGCCCATGCCCAAAGAGAGCGAGCTCGTGCTTGTTGTTGAGATTGGCATGCTGGATGGGAAGTACCGCAGCTGGGCAGAGGCGAATTATCCCCAGATCGAGACGGCAGTTAAGAAGATGATCCAGGAACGTAAAGAGCGGGAGCGCCAAATTGAAGAGTACAACCGTGAGATTTCATCGGAGGATATTGAGAAAGTACAGGAGTATTTAAAGAAACAGGAACTGTATTTTGGAGAAGTGAATGGCAAGTATGACGAGGAGTTCCTAGAGGCGATGAAGACCTATCAGCAGCTGAGCGGGAACACCCAGCCGGATGGAAAAATCGATGCGCAGCTAGTACAATTAGTAGAGAATTCCAAAGAAGCAGGCTGGCTCACGCCTGTAGGTGTAGCCGAAGGGGTCGTCAGACAGGTCGGGGACGATGCCGTCGATACCGTGACGGGGATCATCAATTTTGTACCGCAATCCTATACGCTGGCGAAGGCGATCTGCAACGGAGAGATTAGCTTTGAGGATATCAAGAACAGCATAGGGGAGAGCCTGGCAGAGGAATATAAGGAGCCGTTCAAGACGCTGGATCGCTTGTCCTGGAAGGTCATGAACGGGGACGCGACTTACGCCCAGTGTGTGGAGTACGGAAGGGCTGTCACGAAGGTGGCTCAGGTCTTTCTGGTTGCCCTTAGCGCCGGTAAAGCGGGAATCAAACTCTCCAGCAGTGCTATGCAGAAGCTGAAAAAGGTGCTCCCTGAGATCGCCGACACTTTGAAAAAGCAGCCGGTCGGCATGACAGAGCACGGATTTAATATGACGATCCCGGATACGAAGGTACCGGATATACGGATTGAACAGAACGATACGCAGAAGAACTTTTGGAAAGTGATTCATGAGGAACGGCAGGGGATTGAGGGGAAGGGTGAAATTCCCAAGTCTGTTATAGAGAAAGAGAAATGGCTCGGGAGTCTACAAAACACAGATAACTTTAAACAAGGAACTAAAGAAAATGGATTAAACCATATTTTTGATGGTGAAATACTCAAGAATGGGAATGCCAATGGTTTTCATTATGAAGGGATGCCAAATAGTAACGGTAAAATTGTCGGGAATGTTGACCCACCTAATGAGTTTGGTGTCTATCAAGCCAATGTTGAAATTAATGGAGTACTAAAAGGACCTAAATCTACATTTTTTCCAAAGGAATGGACACCACAACAGGTAATAGATTCAGTAAATGAAGCTTTTAATAATAAAGTAAATATAAAAAACAACAAATATATAGGGAAAACAAGCACGGGAATGGAAATAGAGTTTATTTTAAGAAATGATAAGATAATCTCAGCATATCCAATATACTGAATTGGAGGGTACTTCAATGATGATAAAATATAAATATAAATTGAAATATATGGATGAATTTAATATGGTTGTATTGGATTTTGACGAGGAAAAATCACTAGAGTTCGCCAGTATGATAAGTGATCCCTTAGGATCTGATATACCTTGGAGATTTAAAGATTTGAAAAAGGATATTGAGAATTATGTTGATTTATTAAGGGGAAATATACCCGAATATAGACATGGAGGAAATGCATCCAGCGTTATATCTTATAAAGACTATACAATAATTGAAGATCCATTTTATGATGAGGAAGAAGATGAAATTGAACCGATCTGTAAATTAGAGACAGTTGAATTTGTGAAAATTATATTACTATGGGCTTACGAAACTTATAAATATAAAAGCGAGAGGGGAGTGATTGCTCTAGAGGAGGCAGAAATGGTTATGAATTGGATTGAACAAAAAATGTTAGAAGTTAAGAGTATAGAAAATGAATCTGTAAAATAGATTGTGTAGAGCCATTTAAACCTTAACAATAAGTTAGTACAAAACAACCAACAATGCCACAATGCGAGCTAGCCGCCCGTGTTGTGGTCTTTTTTATCCTCTATATGTATGGCGGGTAGATGAAATAGATCACCCCCAGTGCGAATGAACCCATCATCCAACAAATAACACATATAACCTTTGTAATACCTGTATAAAGATTACTTCATCTCGGTTGTACGCACATTAAACGCTTTAATTTTAAACCATAAACTTAGAGAAGAGCTACGAAAGTTAGTACTAGATGATAATATTGAAAGAAGTAAAGCTGCAAGAGAGGTTTCGAAGTTGGTAAAGGTTCTAAAGCCTTTCATATTGTAACAAAGGACGGTGAGTAGGTATGAAGATAGATACCTTTATTAAAGAATACGATCTGCATGATAGCCTGATGGAAGATATTAATATTAAGAGTGAGAAATTGGTTCTCGTTATTGATCTATGTAATTGGAGACAGAAAAATTACAGTGGCGAGGAAGATGAAATGAAAGAAATTAAGGTTATTTTCAATAATGTACAAAGTTATCATTTAGATTCAACAAATGATACTGGAGATTCCGATTCTATTTTGGAGATCAGTTGTTCGGATGTGGATTCTTCATCAACATCGAAAGTGGATTGTCAACATTAAATCAGACAGCTTTTTTAAGGGCTGCTTGGCGATACTGAACAGGCGTCATGTATCCCAGTGATCCATGGATTCGATGTTTGTTAAACCAGTTGACGTAGTCGTATAATTCCAACTGCAGGTGATCAAGACTCTGGAAATCCATCTGGTGGATGAACTCCGTTTTCATGACCTTGTAGGTAGCTTCTGCCACAGCATTGTCATAAGGACACCCCTTCGCGCTTAACGACCGACCGATCCTAAAGGTCTCCAGTAGCTCATCCATCTTCTGGTTTTTAAATTCACTTCCACGGTCCGTATGAAACCACTGGATTTTGCTTAGGTCGCCTTCTACCGTAGCAAAGGCACGCGAAACCAGAACAGCGTCCTTATGTGGACCTGCACTATGGCCAATGATCTCTCGATTGAATAGGTCAATGAGGACGCAAATGTAGTGCCAGCGGTGCCCCGCCTTCACATACGTCAAATCGCTAACGACGAAGCGCTTAGCTTCAGCCTGATCAAACTCACGATCTAACACATTCGTCGTTGCCGCCTCATTACAGGACGTCTTGTGGGGTTTAAACTGGGCAATGGTATAGGTTGAGACCAGACCCTGCTCGCTCATGATTCGGCCAATACGGCGTCTGGACACGATAAGTCCTTGTTCCTGAAGTTTGGTTTTGATCTTTCGGGTACCGTAGGCTTTTCGGTTTTTATGGAAGATACCCACAATAGCTTCTGTGATCTCGTCTTCATTCGGTTGTTCTTTCGCTTCATAGTAAAAGGTGCTTCTTGCGATTTGCAGGACGTCACACATTGCTGATACCGAGTATTTATCACGATTGTTCTGGATGATAGCTACTTTCGTCCCATGATCAGCGCGGCTTGCTTTAAAATATCGACCTCCATCTTCAAACGCTGGTTCTCTTTTCGCAAGGCCACCAGTTCGTTTTCATCTGACCAACGATTGTCTTTTTCCTTGAAGGAACCTGACGTCTGGGCTTGCTTGATCCAGCGATCTAAAGCTGAAGCTGTGAGGCCATATTCCTCCACAATAGCTACTCTGGATTTCCCGTTTTCATAGAGTTGAACCATTTGCTTTTTAAATTCAGAGGTGAAGGTTCGACGTTGTTGTTTTGGCATTGTAGAGATCCGCTCCTCATAGTGTTGTTTTCATTCTACTAGCCCTTATTTTTTCTGTCCAACTAAGTGTAGACGATCCAGAAACATTTATTGACTATGTAGAGTTTAATAATGAGATTAACAATAGCACATTAAAATTGTTACAACAAATAAGTGATTTGAATACTAAATTACTTAGGTCAAATAAATTATCAAGAATACTGAAATATCATCACGGGCTACCACCAAGTACCAAATGACCCTCATCCAACTAATATACCTGTGTGTAATCCCCATATAAATAATCCCCTTATATTAACAAAAAAAGCTTATTTTCATCTATAGAGTCCTCTCCAATCTTTCAATGCCTCTGTTCGTGTCAAGAGTAGGTATAATTTCTCCACGTACCATAACCCAAGATATGGTAGGATTTAAAATGAACAGGAACACTTACATAAGACTTAGAAGAATCCAATGAATAAAGAACATAAAGCTATGACGCAGTATTTTCGAAGTGCAATCGCGGGGGCCTTGCACTTGGGAATTGATTTTAAAAATGAATCGTTTCATATACTGGATCCAAGTATTTTAGTGGACGGTCAGATATCAACGGAGACGAGTGCGAAGATCTTTGCTGAAGCTAGCAAGAAGAATAAAGGACAAAAGTCTCAAGAGAAACTGAATGTAGTGATCAGTGCCAAGACGGTCAAAACCAATTACAAAGATTTTGTCAAAACACAGGACGAAGTGGATGAGTTAACGGGTGTTTATTTTATTCCGGCCATCCTCTACAAAAGTGGGAAACTGGCGTTTGATGATGAGAATAACAAGCTCCCATGGTTCCCGCGAGAATACCTGCAACCTATGGTCGAACCTAAATTGTCTATTGGGTATGTAGATGAGGTGGATCAATTCATCAGCAGCCATGTGGATCAGAAGGAACAAATAAAGACTTGGTCTGATTATGCGGCGTATTTAAGAGATTTCTATGAGTCGGTAACGAAGGTCGGATTTGAAGATAATGCGCTTCCTAACATGGAGGATGGGGATTCGCCCGTTGAACTGGAGCAGAAAGTATACCTTGTGCTCGATCCGACGGTGAACACCACAAGACAAATTATGGATCTGTACAATGAGCTGCTTCAGAATAAAGATCCAAAACCGTTATATGAACAGTTCATGTCTATAGAGCCCGCCAGCTTGCGTCCCTTGGTCCCGAATAGTGTGGACAATATGCGCCTTCACCATGGGCAAATGGGGGGCGAGTATCCTTTATCTCCATCCCAAAGGGAAGCCATTCATCATATGAACCTCCTTCAAGAAGGTGAGATCCTGGCCGTGAATGGTCCACCGGGAACGGGAAAAACCACTCTTTTGCAATCTGTCGTGGCGGATATGTATGTGAAGAGAGCGCTGGCCACCGAGAAAGCACCTCTAATCGTGGCGACTTCAACGAATAATCAGGCGGTAACGAACATTATCGCTTCTTTTGGAAATATTCCTAAAGTAGGCATCTCGAATCTGGAGGAACGCTGGATCGAAGGCGTGCACAGTTTCGCAACTTATTTCCCATCCAGTACCAAAGTGAAGGAAGCCCGTGATCAGGGATATCAGTTTACAAATTCGAGAGGGCACCATTTTGTCAGTGATATTGAAGCGCAGAATAATCTGGAGAACTCTGTAACTAAAATGCTGCAAAGCTGCAATCAGTATTTTGGTACCCATTATACGAGTCTTAGTGATTGTCAGGCGAAGCTGCATGAGGAATTAAAGTTTTTCGACAATCGCAGAAATAGTCTGCTTAATTTATATGTAGAAGCGGGCCAATTCGATCTGCAGGGGAGGGCTGTAGATGCCTATTTAGCCTATCTGGAAAAAGAGATTGAGCAGTTGACAGCTTCTATTCAGGCTATAGGCATGAGGCTTGAGGAATGGCGGGAATGTTTTCGCAGGATCCCGTTTGTTTTGAGATGGTTTTCCAAGCGAGTACGGACGGAGGTCCGGCTGTGGATGAATGAGGACGAATTGGACTTTTTAAATGAAAATATGAAATACAAAGACATCAAGGAAGCCTACAGTCTTCGTTACCAGGATGTTAACCGGAAACTGGCGGACCTGAAGAAGCTTAAGGACCAGGTAGAGCAGTGGATAACCAAGTATGATAATGAATTGGCTGTGTTACAACAACACGGTGTCATATTACATGATGAATTGGCAGCCACATACGAAATGACGAGTGACAGGATGAATGAAATTTTGGATCGGAAAATCCGTTACATGGAGTTCTGGCTAGCCGTCCATTATTACGAGTGTAGGTGGGCTAGTGGAGAAGATGCTTTGACTGCGAAGCAAACAGGCACAACCCATAAAAATGTATTAGAAAAGTTCTATAGCCGGCTGGCGATGATCACACCTTGTCTTGTAATGACGTTTTTTGTGCTTCCAGGACAATTTGCCGCTTATGGTGAGCAGAAGAAGTCCCATCTTTTCAACTTTATTGACTTGTTAATCGTGGATGAAGCAGGCCAAGTCTCTCCTGAGATTGCGGCTGGCGCTTTTTCTCTTGCGAAGAAGGCCATTGTCGTTGGGGACGTGCATCAGATCGAGCCGGTGTGGAGTCTGAATAGGGCGCTGGATAAAGCCCTTGCTTGGAGTCATGGCGCGATCGGTTCACTGGATGAATATGAGCGTCTGGAACAGAGCGGGTTAACAAGCTTCGACTCCAGTGTGATGAAGGTTGCCACTAAGAGCTGTAACTATGAGAAATATGAGCAAAGAGGATTGTTCCTCTCCGAACATCGTCGCTGCTATGACGAAATTATTGAGTACTGTAACAAGTTAGTATATAAGGGGAAGCTGGAGCCCAAACGAGGCAAAGGCAGCGAAAAGACTGGACGAGCGCTAGCACACTGGCCGCAGATGGGCCACCACCAGATCGGCAGCACGAAATCGAGCAAACAAGGATCAAGCAGATACAACCGCCCGGAAGCCGCACGAATTGTGGAGTGGCTCATCGAAAACTTTGATCAAATCCAAGCCGCTTATCCGTCCGAAAAAGAAAATAATCTTGTGGGCATCATCACTCCCTTCAAGGCACAGGTTAGCTGCATTCGCGCCGAGATGAGAAGGAGGGCTCCGGAATTGCTCTTCAAAGTGAGTGTTGGAACGGTTCATACTTTTCAAGGCGCAGAGCGGAACCTGATCATTCTATCCACGGTGTATGGCAGTGGGGATGGGTGCTATTTTATGGATGCAAACAAGAGTCTGATGAATGTGGCGGTCTCCCGGGCCAAAGATCACTTTTTTGCATTTGGGGATCTGGGATGCTTGAGCACAAGTGTAAGCACGGCCAGCGGATTGTTAAGGAAGAATGTGGTGGGGAATGTAATTTGATATTATTCAGTAATGTCTAATCGTTTATGAAGGGTTAGAGTGAGTGAGCAAAGGGAGTAGCTCAGGGAAAGGTATGAATATGGAGAGGGCAATCCAGATCAACGGATTGCCCTCTTTTTTAAGGAGAGATGGAAATAGGTACCCGATAATTCTCCGTCTCTTTACGCAACTTACATTGTACTAATGTCAATTACGAATCTATACTTCACATCTGAAGCTAGTACGCGCTTGTAGGCTTCGTCAATCTGGTCGGCCGTTATGACTTCGATCTTAGGCACGATGCTGTGCTCTGCACAGAAATCCAGCATTTCCTGTGTCTCGCGAATGCCTCCAATCATGGAACCGGCAAACGAACGGCGATGTCCTATGAGGGACATCACATTGACTGACAGCGGCTCCCCAGGGGCACCAACGTTCACTAAAGTTCCATCCAGCGTGAGCAGGGAGAAATAAGCATCCATATCGATACTTGCACTTACCGTGTTAATGATCAGATCAAAGTGCCCGGCAAGCTTTTCAAATGTTTCTGGATCGCTTGTGGCATAGTAGTTGTCTGCGCCTAACTGTAGCCCATCCTCTTTTTTCTTCAAGGATTGTGAGAGAACGGTCACCTCGGCTCCCATAGCATGTGCAATTTGGACCGCCATATGGCCAAGACCGCCCATTCCCACAACCGCTACTTTTTTACCTGGACCCGCTCCCCAGTGGTTTAACGGCGAATAGGTCGTAATCCCTGCGCACAGTAATGGAGCAGCTGCATCAAGCTCAATGTTGTCTGGAATTCTAACGACAAAACCTTCGGTTACGACAATGTGAGTAGAATATCCACCTTGGGTTGGCTCACCGTATTTGTCTACACCAGCGTAAGTAGGGATATTTCCTTTGAGACAGTATTGCTCTTCGCCTTTACGGCAGTTCTCACATTCGCCGCAGGAATCAACCATACAGCCAACCCCAACTCGGTCACCGACTTTGTACTTTGTAACTTCTGGTCCCACAGCTGTGATAATTCCTGCGATCTCATGTCCTGGTACCAGCGGGTAGTTTACCGGACCCCATTCTCCATGGGCTGTGTGAATATCGGAATGGCATATGCCGGCATACTTAATTTCAATTAGGACGTCGTGGGAATCCAGATCCCGTCGTTTAATTTCAGCCGTGCGAAACGGTTGGTCTGGACCATCGACAGCTCGTGCTTTTGCAGTGATCATCATAAAACCTCCTAAAATTTCTACTTTCTAGCCCTACTTGTTGCTCTTTGCAAATCCATGTTAATCCTTACAGTTAACTCTAAGTCAAGCCGTAGATTTTATTTTCTTGGGAAGCTCCTTGATTAGAAAGATGCTGATTTTGACATTCAACAAGTTGCATGATAAAGTCCCTTTATGTTTTAGAGTTAACTCGAAGTCTATATCATGATGAATAGGAGATGCGGAATGAAGAGCTATTCTATCAGCGAAGTTGCCAAGGAATTGAATCTTACCCCATATACTTTGCGTTACTACGACAAGGAGGGGCTTATGCCCTTTGTAGAACGGACACCCAGCGGAACTAGATCATTTAAGGAATCTGATATTGAGGCTTTAAAAGTCATTGAATGTTTGAAATGTACTGGGATGCCGATCAAGGAAATTAAAAATTTCATTGATTGGTGTTCTGAGGGAGATGCTACATTGCAGCAAAGATATGACATGTTCATGGAGCGCAAAGCCACTGTAGAAGCACAGATGGAAGAACTGAAAAAGACCATGGAAGTCATTGAACATAAATGCTCATATTATAGGACTGCATTGGATGCCGGGACGGAGGATATTCATAAGAATCACAAAATAGCGAGTGCCTTTACGAAATAGCAGAAACCCGCCTGTAGTTTATAAATGACAGGTGGGTTTGTTAAAACAGCGGGAGCCTAGGACTTTAAGTTTGGTCCAGTGGCTGCCGCTATTTCTATTATCAGGCCAGTTCTAAACACGATGTTCGTATAATCTGACGATTGCTAACCGCGATGGCGCACGCTGGATTGGTTGAAGTGGTATTTTATCCTATATAAACCAATTAAATATGCTATACTCTATTTTTTATGTTATCATATACCCATATATTGGATTAAAAATGGTTTTATTGACAATTCATTTCGATTTAGCGCCCATATTACTTCATCATTAAGGAGTGGTAGAAATGCCGGATTCAAGTCTAATGACACTAGAAAGAGTACAAGCGTCCTATTCTTTCAAAACAACAGACTTTTTCATGTTTCGTACTCCTTTATTACCGCTCGATTTCTACGATGCTTTTTTCTCTAGTCAGGAAGAAAGAAAGCAGGATCGTACTCTAAATGAGTATCAGGCTCGTGCTAGTTACCTTGTGAAAAATGCGCTTCATCCCATCATTCGGGAAGCGATTGCGGTCTCAAGCCCCAGTCTGCTAGCTTCCCTCGACAATTTTGATTTCTCTTTCAGCCATAAGAAGAGCATGCAGCGAGTTCGCAGTTTAATTCGTTATCTGATACGCATAACAACCCGTCCAACCCCTTTTGGATTGCTGTCAGGTCTTGATTATGGCACCTTTACTGATCATACCCAGTTGGTTCTAGAACCTTTAGGAAGCTACAAGAAATACACACGTCCCGATATGGAATGGTTACTGAAATTAATGAGTGATCTGGAAAAGGATGACCGGGTGATCGGCGCCATTACGGTTCAAAGCAACACCTCGGTTTACAGAATGGGGAGCAGATTGAAAAATCCTTATCATACAGGGTATGGACAAAATTTAAAAGTAGGAAAATCATTTCAGAACGATTCTGTGACGATACGCTGGACTCCGGTTGTTGAAGACGTATTAGATAAAGCTCAAACACCTCTTCCTTTTCATGAATTAGTAGATTGGGTTTACAATCAATATCCTGATACTGACCGTGAAGTGATTAAGCCATTTTTAAAAGAGCTCATTCGCCAGGAATTCTTAATGACTTCGCTGCGGCCTCCATTAATGAATACAGAGCCTTTCTCTTACTTCTTGCAAGAGCTCGGGAAAATTAACGGGATAGAAGATATTAAGGATGCATTAGATATGCTTTACAAGATGCTGCAGGACTATAACGGGTTGCCGATCGGAGAAGGGGAGACCGAGCTGAGAAACATGCAGCAATTCATGAAGCAAATCCATGAAACCAAGGATCTCCTGCAAGTAGATTTGTCTTTGGCTGGTCAACCTCTTCACATCCACAACTCCGTTCAAATGGAAATTGAACGTACGGCAGATGTTCTATGGAGACTATCACCTACTATGACGGGGTCCATTCATATACAATCGTATCTTAATGATTTTATGGAGCATTATGGGGTCGATCAGGAAATTCCATTAGTGGAATTGTTGGATCCTGATTTAGGGTTGGGAGCGCCAGCAACTTATTTATATCCCCCTTCCAGTCGAACACTGGGACAGAAACCAGAGATTTTTCATAAAAAAAGGGATGTCTTAGTGGAAGAGTGGATTCAACATGCGATTAGGGAAAACGGTATGGAGATTGAGCTGACAGAGGAGAAGATCCATCAGCTTCAGGAAGCGGAACTCCAAGAACACGAACTGCCTACCTCCATGGAGCTCTATTTTAACCTATTTGCTGCCTCTAGCTCTGCTGTGGATCAAGGGGATTATCAACTTACTCTTGCCGCTAATCCTGGCTCCCTGGGAGCAGGAAAGACGTTCGGACGTTTCATGCATATGATGGACGAGCCTATGAAAGACAAGCTTAAGCGATTACATGAAGAGGAAAAGAGGCTTAGCGAGGATGAAATCTGGGTAGAGCTTGTTTATTTGCCTTCAGCTGGACGTTCCGCAAATTTAGTCATCAGTGAAAATAACTCGTTCTATGAATTGGCCATAGGTACGCATTCTTCAAAGTCTGAGAAACATACCCTTGCCGTTACGGATATTTTGGTAGGCTGCCATGATAATTGCTTTTATCTGAAATCGAAGTCACTAGGCAAACGAATTATACCTCATATTAACAACATGCTTGACTGGACTAAAGCTCCTAACCTATACCGGTTTCTAGCGGATCTGGCCTTTGAAGGCAAACGAAGATGGTCTCCCCTCCACTGGACCAGCAAGGAGACTCTCCCGTTTGTCCCGCGCTTTCGCGTAGGGCGCGTAGTGCTGCTCCCGGCTGAATGGAGGCTTAATCACAGTACCCTTGAAGTGGATGAGAGGATGTCACTCGAAGAGTGGATGCATAGTTTCACAGCCTGGCGGAAGAGAATGAATATCCCTCAGTACGTCTTTTTGAGAGAAGAGGATCATCGTCTGCTGCTAAATCTGGATCAGATCCTCCATGTGGATTTAATTCGCCAGGAATATGAACGGTTGCAGCCTGGTGAGTTGATTCGCTTAACAGAAACCGGAATGCACCCGGAAGATCACTGCTGTACAGGCCCCGAAGGCAGATATATGACAGAGTTCGTAGTGCCGCTGGTCAGATCTAAAGCTTCAGCCCAAGGTTCGGGTTCTTCCGTTCCCCTTGTTAAGCATGATTATATTCCAAGGGCAGAGCGTCTGCAGCTTCCAGGTAGTGACTGGCTGTATGTCAAATTGTATGGTTTTAGTCAGCGGCAAGAAGAGCTTATTGCGGGTCCACTGTACAATTTTGTTAGAGAGTCCTTGCAAGAGGGATGGACAGACCAATTTTTCTTTATTCGTTACTATGATGAGGGCTCACATTTGCGGATTAGATTTCACGGGAGTTCTGCGGGGTTAGTCCAGAAGGGGATTCCCAAGCTCTATCAGTGGGCGAGAAGCCTTCAGCAGGAAGGCTTACTATCGCGGATGGTTATTGATAGCTATGATCCTGAAATTGAGAGATACGGAGGTAGGGCGCTTATTTCGGCGGCCGAGAGCGTATTTAGCCAGGATAGTCTTATGGTTACGGAGTGGATTCGGAACAAGCAGTCAGGTTTGCTCGAGATGGATTATGACTTCTTTGGCATCGTGAGTGTGATGGATATTTTGGAGCAATTCAGCTATGTGTTATCTGATTCTATGGATTGGCTTATCCCCGGGGCAGATCATAAGGAACATTTGGATTTATACCGTAAATACCGTACTAGGCTGCTAAGCTGGACTGAACCTGGTCTATTCAAGGCTTCGGACAATACCGACCGCCCTCTGGTCATGCAGTCGCTTGAGGGAAGGCGCGCTTCGATTCGGGAGTATGCTGAACAGGTGCGGAGGATCGGCTTGCAGGGAGACTTGCGGAATCATCCGCAGCACTTAGTAAGAAGTATCATTCACATGCATTTAAACCGGTTGATTGGAACAGACCGGGCTAGAGAATGGCGGATTTTGACCCTGGTTAGACACACCATGAGGAACTTAGCGCAGATACGAGGTGTGAAGTCATGACAGCCAGGGAAGAGGTTCTTCATTTTAAAGTAATCAATATTATTCGCTCCTTTAAGTTACTTCCACGTGTTTTTAAAATACTATGGGAGACCCACCACTTCTACTTCCTTACCATTTTGATCTTAAATGTGGTAAAGGGCCTCATTCCCGCTGCGTTGCTGCTGGCGACCCAGAACCTGATCAACAGTGTGATTATCGCACATGGTAATGGCGTCTTTGAAGGTGTTATCACCTCCTTTATCTGGCTGGTGGCCATTACCTTATTCAACGAGCTTTTAGGCTATACGGATAACTATTTTCATCATTTGTTTGAAACCATGCTCTCCAATGAAGTGAATATCAAAATTATGGAGAAATCTATAAAGCTGTCCCTGGCGACATTTGAAGATGCTGAAGTTCAAGACCAGCTAACTAGGGCGCAAAGCGAAGCGAATAGCCGGCCTTACCAGATATTTATGACGATTCTCTCTCTAATTAGCGGGACGGTTACGCTCATTTCTACTGCAGCTATCTTATTAGTCTGGCGGTGGTGGGTGGCAGTGATATTGATCCTGCTGCCTGTAGCTTCATTTGTCTCCTATTTAAAATTAGGCCAGCGCGAGTTTGACGTTCATTTCAAGCGGGCCCCCAAAATGCGGGAATCCTGGTATCTATCTTTCTTATTAACTAAAGATGCTAGCTTCAAAGAAATCAAACTGTACAATCTGGGCAATTATTTGCTGGGTCACTATCAGGCAATATACCGGCAGTTTTTTGCTGAAGATAAGAAGCTGGCGCTTCGAAGGTTTTCGCTTTCCAGCGCTTTTCAGCTGCTTAATCTTGCGGTGATCAGTTCCGTTATCCTCCTCGTGTTATGGTCTGCTTATACCGGAGAAATCATGATCGGCAGTCTTGTAGCCATGGTGCAGGCTGTAAGCAATACACAATCCTCTTCCCAGGGAGTGCTTCAGCACTTACTATCGCTCTGCCAACACAACCTATATATGCAACAGCTATTTGCATTTCTGGACTTGAAGGTGGAGAACACAGGCAGCCGTCTGGAAACGGGAGATCCTTGGAATTACAGAATAAAACAGTTAGAGCTTAAAGGAGTTAGTTTTAAGTACCCCAAAAGCTCCAGAAATGCTGTTCAAGAGATCAGTCTTCAGCTGAACCAAGGAGAGACGCTGGCCTTGGTCGGCAAAAATGGCTCGGGCAAGTCGACTTTGGTGAAATTACTCACTCAACTGTACCAAGATTATGCCGGGGAAATTCTCATTAATGGATACCCTGCTCGGAACTTGGATCAAACCCAGCTATTGCGGAAGATCGGTGTGGTTTTTCAGGATTTTGTACATTATGAAATGCCTATGAGGCATAACATTGGGTTTGGTGAGGTTCAACAGGTAGATCATGACGAAGAGCTTATGGAGGCTGCAAGGAAAGCTGGGATTTTACCTTTGGTTAACCGGCTTCCTCAAGGGCTGGATACGCAAATGGGCAAGTGGTTTGAGGAAGGACATCAGCTCTCTGGAGGGCAGTGGCAGCGGGTTGCCATCGCCAGGGCTTATATCCGAAATGCCGATCTTTACATTTTGGATGAACCTAGCGCGTTTTTGGACCCGGAAGCAGAGTATGAAGTTTTCCAAATGTTTAGAGAGCTTGTGGCAGACCGGATGGGCATATTTATATCCCATCGTTTCTCGTCTGTTCGGTACGCAGATAAAATCGCTGTTATGGATGAAGGAAGAATTGTGGAGTACGGCAGTCATTACGAGTTAATGGCGATGAGAGGTCTATATCACGAATTGTATACCATGCAGGCTTCGGCTTATCTAGATAATGAAAAGGTGGTGGAAATATGACAAAAGTAGATCTGATCGGTTTAGAAGAAGACGCGCTGAAGGAGAAAGTGCTGTCCGAGGTGATTGAAGCAGCCGCTGTACTTAGAGACCGTGAATACGTCCGGGAAAGGGTGTTACAGGAGGCAGAGAAGACGGAGTTGCACTCCTTGTTAGGAGTCTCCTGGGGAGACTTGAGCCTGTCTCATGGATTGCCGGGTCTTTGTATATTGTTTGGACAGTTGGATCGCATGGATCCCGATCAGGGTTATGACGAGATAGGACACCAATATATGCTGGATATGAAGGCTGGAATCGACAAGGAAGGCATTCAGCAGCTTTCTTTATGGGGCGGGCTATCGGGGATCCTTATGGGGGCGCTAGCTTTATCGCGTGATCGTACCCGGTATACACATTTTATAGACCAGATGCTGGATTTGTTTGCGGATTATTATAAACCGCAGCTGAAGGCTGCTGTAGAAGCCATATCAACCGGAGTTGATATGTTTCACTATGATGTGATCCAGGGGTGGAGCGGCATGGGGCGTTGTTTGTTAAACTTCATAGACCATCCCAGAATTAGAGAGGCCGTAGAAGATATATTGAAATACTGTGTGCTTGTTGCCCAGCCTAAAATTGTAGACGGTCAGCTTGTACCAGGATGGCATATTCCTTCCCGCTTTCTCATCCATCAACATGAGCGTGAGTTATATCCTAACGGCCTGTTTAATTGCGGATTGAGCCACGGAATTCCTGGAGTATTGGCTTTCCTGTCGATTTCTTATGAACAAGGCATAGCTGTTGAGGGGCAAGATGAAGCGATCGATACGGTTGCCCATTGGCTTATTCAATGGGCTAGGGAGGATAAATACGGGCTTATGTGGCCTGCTTGTATCAGCTGGGAAGAACAGATAGCCGGGACATTCTTGAGGGAGCCCAAAAGCCGAGAAGCCTGGTGTTATGGTTCACCCGGTGTCGCAAGGTCACTATGGCTAGCCGGTACTGCGGTAGATCAACAAGAATGGAAAGATACAGCATTAGCCGCAATGCTTGCGACTTTTAAAAGACCCGAACAAGAGTGGAATCTGTTCTCTCCAATATTTTGCCATGGGTGGAGTGGACTGCTGCAAATTACGAGTCGGATGTGGAAAGAGAGCGGACACGAGGACTTGCGGCGAGAACGCAACCGGCTTATTCAACGTATTCTTGATTCGTATCAGCCCAATGCCCCATTTAGATATTTAGATGTCGTTCCCGTGGATGGACAGTTGGTGGAATTAAGCAAACCAGGACTTTTGGAAGGTTTGGCAGGAATCAGTCTAGCACTATTGGATACTGTATTTGAGAGCGAAATGGCATGGGACTCTATTTTTCTTATAAAATAAAATAGAAATATATTGTAAAAATAGAATTATATGTTAAGATGAAAGTGTAGATGATCTACAAAAAAATTTTTGAAAGGGGTAAGGCAAATGGCTAAAAACTCCATGTTTGATCTGGATGTTCAAGTAACGTCGGTGAAAGAAGAGGCAAGTGCACAATTGGCTCAGAGCAGATTGATTTGTACTCCTGGTTCTTGTGATGGAGATCGTTGTTGGCTTACTACATTCAAAGGTTGTCCTACTTACGGTCCAAAATGTGATATTTAGAACATCAATGGGCATTAATTACAATTAGTATGAAGTGCATCCCTAATAATAGACATTGGTCCTGTTTAGGCAACCGATGAATTATAAGGGGTGCATTTTTAATAGGTTTGGCAGGGGAGAAGCTCAGTACAATGGCGTACTGCAAATAGGCGTGCCTGCTAGCCAAATTAATCGTTCACAGCGATTAGGGATCTAGAGCACACGCCTTATGGGAGAAATTAAAGAGCTGTTTACATGGGATCAAGCATCCTTAACTATTGATGAACGTGCTTGTTACACTCCAGCACCATGCACATCACTGGATACATAATAATAGTAGCTAATGGCCGTGCATAGGACGGACAAGGTCAGTAAGGTTCCAAATCCGCGGATCATAAGCGGGCTTTCCAGCGGGCTATCAATAATAAAAGTGACGAAGGAATAAGGGTTATAGACCGAGTATTTCAGCGGCGTGGCGGCAATCATCAGAATGACCGAAGAAGTGACTCCCGCAATTCCTACGATGATTCCGGCGATGATCTGGCGGCTGAGCACTCCTGCAACAATAGCGATCGGAAGCAGAAGAAATTGCAGTCCTATAATCTTCAACAGCTCCAGAACTTTCCCGACAAATAAATCTTGGGTCAAAGGCGCTTTTGTAAATAAGAAGCCCATTCCCAGGTTAATGAGGAAGATCACTATGATGGTCGTGGCGATTAGCAGGAACAGAATGCCCAGTTTACCGAAGAAGAAGGAAGCGCGATGTCGGGGATACAAATAAATGGAGTTAACCGTTCCTTCTTGGTACTCTCTGGCAAACAGGAAACTGGCCAGCATGGCAAACACAGGAGGTCCCACTAACATATTAATTAAGGATTGGCTGAATACTAAGAATCCGCTCCATTTCGGTGGGGAATTTAGCACAAACAGTGAACCCAAACCGAGAAACAGCGAGATGAGAGAAGGAATGGCAATCAAGGCCGCAATAATCCATAAGATTGAAGCCCGTCTGCATTTCAAGAGTTCGGTATATAGAACGGTTGTCATTGGACTACCTCCGCTTATTTTCTAGCTATATAGATTGAACTAAAGTTTTATATTGAACTTTCTATGATCACGGCCTAATACGGCCCTATAACATTCATTTCTTTAGTTCATTCTATATACCACTGTGAATATCCGACTGTGTATAACTGTAAAGGGTAATCGACAGGCTGAGTGCAAAAAAAACGAACAGGGTGATCAAGCCTCTCCATAGGATCTCATCAGCGATCGCGTTGCCTGCCGTTAATTGACTAACCATGTAGGCAGGGAAGTAATAAGGGTTAAGTGAAGAGTATTTGGGTGGCACGCTTGTAAGGACGGTCATGATGGAAGCGGCCACGCCTCCTGCGCCTACAATCACACTGGAGTAGCTGTTTTTTAACAAAATAGCCGGCACGAGGGCAATAAAGCATAAGGCGTAATGCCATATCGCAATAAAAAGTAGATTGATTGCATGGATACTTAGCGTCTCACCGGTTAGCTGTTCTTGGGTCAGGAATAGCCCCACAATTCCTACAAGCACATAGGATAAGAACAAGCTGCATAGAATGATAGGTCCCAACAAGAGAACTTTTGTGAAGTAGATTTTCGATCTTGAGTAGGGGGAGATGAAGATATAATTGACCGTGTTCTCCTGATATTCACGCGCAAAGATGAAGCCAGCGATCTGGGCAAAGCAGGCGGGTGCCAGCAGTAAATTGACCAGGAATTCATGGGTAGCCCAAATGTCAAACCAACCTACATTTTGCCCGTTGCTGAAGATCCCTAGGCTAATAACAGTCTGCAGGAGCAGCGGTAACAGAATGAAAATAGATAAGACTGCGGCAACCGGAGAACGTCTGAGCTTGGTGATTTCTGTATAGAGAAGATTAGACACCAGCATTCCCTCCTGTAAGCTGGAGGAAATACTCTTCCAGGTTCCCTTTATTGAGCAGCAGCTCCGCGATATCGACCCCATGTTCAACCAGCGTCCGGTTAATGAGCATAGCCTCATCCATACGTTCATAAATTCTGATTTTCCCCAGCTCTGTGATTATAAAATCCGCTATACCCAGATGCTCTTGTAGAATAAATGCAGCCTGCTGGTCATTCGAGACCGTGACCTCCAAAAAGTGCCGGTTCTTTTGCCGCAGCTGCTCCATATCCAATTCCTCCAGAAGCTGCCCTTGATGTATAATGCCAATTCGGGTGGCGAGCTGTTCAATCTCACTAAGAATATGGCTGGATACTAGAATGGTAATATCACGGCGCTTGGCCAAATCAAGCAGGAGATACCGAATGTCTTTGATCCCCTGAGGGTCCAGACCGTTGGTGGGTTCATCAAGGATCAGGAAGTCAGGCTGATGGAGCAGGGCACGGGCTAGTCCAAGCCGCTGTTTCATGCCCAGTGAGAATTTGCCAACTTTCCGGTTTCGCACATCCAGCAAACCTACAAGCTCTAGCGCCTCTTCAATGGAAGACTTTGCGGACATTCCCATCAGTCTTCGGTGGATATCCAAATTTTCATAAGCTGTAAGGTTCTTATATGAACCGGGCGTCTCAATGATGGCGCCGACTCTTTCAAAAGCCCTAAAACTGTTCTTAGTGACTCTCTCTCCGAACATTTCGACCTCTCCCGAGGTGGGCTTCACGAGACCCAGCATCATGCGGATGGCCGTTGTTTTTCCGGCTCCATTCTGTCCGAGAAAACCATAAATTTCACCCTTGTGGATCGACATATTGATCCGGTTGACCGCTACATGCTGATCATAAACCTTAGTTAGATTATTAGTCTTTAGAATAGGCTCCATATCGCCACTCCTTTCTTGTCTAAGATTGTAATTCCAAGATCTTACATAATCCTTACGGATGAGCGGGAAGGGTGAGGCGGAAGGACGTTTTCTCGTACGGGATACTCGTAGCGGTCAGGGAGCCATGCTGCTTCTCGGCCAGCCTCTTAGCAATGGTTAGGCCGAGACCGTTTCCTTGCACATGATGTCCTCTGGATCGCTGGCCTGTGTAGAATCGGTTGAAAATATAAGGCAAATCCGATGGCGCAATCCCTTTTCCACGGTCCCACACCTCAACAACGACCTCATGCGCAGACTCCCGGATTTCCACACCTAGCAGCCCGCCTTCTGCTCCGTAGCGATACGCATTGGTCATCAAATTAAGCAGAATCCGCTCTGTTCCAAGCGCATTACCGTAGACAAACACCGGGTGACCGGGAAGGTTCAGCACCGGCTCAATCTGACTGAGCTCTATAGGTTGATGCAGGGATAGAAGGACCTCCTGAACAACAGCAACAATGTCAAAGGAAGCGAGATCCAGCGGGGACTGTGTGGAATCAAGCTTTGCAAAGTAAAAAAAGTCATTGATCTGTGTAATTAATTTCATGGCCTTAGCATGGATTACATTTAAATAGGAATGCGTGTCTTTAGGAGATAAGCTGGCCGCCTTTCGCTGAATTACCTCTACGTATCCTAACAACGAAGTTAACGGGGTTCTTAAGTCATGGGAGAGATGCATTAGCATCTGGTTTCGTTCCTCCTCTAAAAAGAGGGAGCGTTCCCCTAGCTGTTTATGATGTTCCAAGAATTGATTAAGCTCATCGGCCAGATGATGCAGAAGCTGCATAGAGGATTGAACACGCAGACGCTGATGGTCATTGGCTGTTCGGATGCGGGACAGCGTATGGGTTATTTTGCGGATTTGCCCAAGCAGGTGTCTCTGCCTGACGATCAGCCCTCCAAGCAGCAGAGTTGCTGCCGAGGCATATATGAATAGGAGCATCACCATGACGCGATCTCCGGATCAAGTTTGCCCATTCTGTAGCCGATCCCCCAAATCGTCTGAATATAGACAGGATGAGAAGGGTCCTCTTCAATTTTGCTGCGTAGTCTTCGAATATGAACCATGACCGTATTGTCATCCGAAGTATAGTCATCGTGCCATACCGCTGCGAAAATTTGAGACTTGCTGTATATTCGCTTAGGCGAGCGCATCAACAGCTCCAAAATGGCGAATTCCTTGGCGGTTAAAGGAATGGTCTGATTCCGGACCGTGGCTTCGCACGTATGGCAGTTGAGCATCAGGTCACCATGAATCAGCACCGAGGCGTCTTCCGGGGTCTGCTCGTTCAGCTTCAGGTATCGTCTAAGCTGGGCATTGACCCTCGCTATGAATTCGCCCATATGATAGGGCTTGGTGAGATAATCGTCTGCACCGAGATTAAGCCCATGTATGGTATCAAGCTCCGAGTCCCGGGCGGTCAAGATCAGAACAGGAATATTCATATGTTCCCGAATCCATTGCAGTACATCCCAGCCGTCCATATCAGGAAGCATGATGTCAAGGATGACCAAATGATAAACTTGATTCTGTAAGGCTTCGCAAGCCGTATGCCCGTCATATACCGCATCTACCTTATAGTTCTCTTCACAGAGTGTATCCACGATCAGCTGACTGATCTCCAGATCGTCTTCCACCGTTAAAATATAGGGCTGCATCACATCATCAACTCCAGAATGATCAATATATTAAAATTTGCTACATATCTACTATATTATAAAATTATACCATACCGCTCTACTTCATTAGGGCGGCAGGATCTGTGTACATACCGATTCCATCCAAGGATCAAATTCCACTATAAAAAATATAGTAAATTACTATTGACTTTTAGCTTGATCAATCATAAAATGAAATTAACAAATATCTTTAATTTAAGATTCTTTGATCTAAGATATATAATATCGGAATAATCCTAAGAATGGAGTGAATGAGAATGACAAAGAAAACAGCAGGAATTCACCATATTACGGCGATTGTTGGTCATCCGCAGGAAAATGTAGATTTTTACGCCGGCGTGTTGGGGCTGAGACTGGTCAAGCAAACGGTCAATTTTGACGATCCAGGGACGTACCATTTTTATTTCGGGAATGAAGGCGGGAAGCCGGGAACCATTATAACTTTCTTCCCCTGGGCGAATGCTTATCAAGGCAAGATTGGCGCAGGCCAGGTCGGCGTAACCTCTTATGTAGTGCCCGCTGGCGCTATGGAGTTCTGGAAAGACAGACTTCATAAATTCAAAGTGCCTTTTACCGAGTTAGAGCGGTTTGGGGAGCACTATCTGGAATTTGACGATCCACATGGGCTTCACCTGGAGCTTGTTGAGAGAGAAGAAGGCGAAAGGAACACATGGACGTTTGGAGAGGTAACTTCTGGGGTGGCGATCAAGGGCTTTGGCGGCGCTACACTGCTGTCCGCACAGCCTGAGAGAACCGCTGAACTCCTGGAGAAGGTTATGGGACTGGACTATGTCGGTCAAGAAGGGGATATCGCCCGGTACCGGTCCACTGCTGAAATTGGAAATATCATCGACCTGAAATTAACGGCGGTAGCACGCGGAGATATGGGAGTTGGAACGGTTCATCATATTGCCTGGCGGGCAGCCGATGATCAGGATCACTTGGAATGGCAAGACTATATTTCTGCGAGTGGCTATGGAGTAACTCCGGTCAGGGACCGTAATTACTTTAATGCGATTTACTTCCGGGAACACGGGGAGATCCTGTTCGAGATTGCGACAGATCCTCCAGGATTCGCTCAGGATGAATCCGCTGAAACGATGGGAAGCCATCTCATGCTTCCGGCACAGTATGAGCCGCACCGGGAACAGCTTGAACGTGTATTGCTTCCATTTGAGGTAAGGGAGTTAGATTGAATCATTCCAAGAAGGGACTGATGTGCTGTGATAACCATAGATCCGGCTAGCCAGACGGAGAGAGACAACTATAAGCTTCTAATCGGAAGCATTATTCCAAGACCTATTGCGTTTGTGACAACACGATCTGAGGACGGAGTTCTTAACGGTGCGCCTTTCAGCTATTTCAATATTGTCTCATCCAATCCGCCAATGATCTCTTTATCGATTCAGCACGCTGGAGACAAGCGGAAGGATACGGCAAGAAATATATTGACGGCACAAGAATTCGTGGTTCATATTGTGGACCAGCATAATGTGGAAAAGGTGAATCAAACTGCGGCTAATCTCCCTCCAGAACAAAGTGAAGTTACACTAGCTGGACTCACTCCAGTGGATAGTGTGAACATATCCGTCCAAGGGGTTCAAGAAGCCCAAGTCCGAATGGAATGTACGCTAGAGCGGCACATGGACTTTCCCGGCTGTGATTTGATCATTGGCAGAGTCGTACAGTTCCATATAAATGAAGAGATTTATCATGAAGGACGAATTGATCCTTATAAACTGGCTGCGGTCAGCCGATTGGCTGGCAATGACTATGCAGCCGTTGGGGAGATATTTACTATTGAGAGGCCCCGTTAAGGAATAGTCTAGAAATCAATTTGAGAAGAAAAGTGCCGGAGTGTGAATGTAGTGAATAATGAAGCGATGCTATCCTTGAAGCTCTTTGTGGTGTTGTCCAAAGCATACAAGACGATGATGGAACGGGCGACGAAGGATATGAAGCAGCACGGGCTTTCCCCGTCGGAATTTATGATCCTGGAAGTGATTTACTCGAAACGTAAGGTTCCGCTGCAGCAGATTGGCGATAAAATTCTGATTACGAGCGGAAGCATTACTTATAATATTGATAAATTAGAAAAAAAGGGCCTATTAAGACGGGTCCCCAGCGCTGAGGACCGCAGAATAACCTATGCGGAAATTACGAAGGAAGGGGACGATCTCTTCGATCGTATCTTCCCGCAGCATGCCGATGTGATCCATGGCATGATGAATACACTCACCACAGATGAGAAGCTTAATACGATTGAATTGATCAAGAAATTAGGCAAAGGCGTTGAAGAGTAGAAGCTTAGAAAAGCAGAAGGTTAGAAAAGCAGGGGGAAGTAGGAAAGGTTCGTCCGAAGTCTTTGCATTAAGATAATTAAATTAAAAATACTACTTGGTTAGAAGGAGTGAATAGTCATGACTTTACAAACAGCTGGAATTCATCATATTACAGCTTTTGCCGGTAATCCGCAGAAAAATGTTGATTTCTATGCAGGGATTTTGGGGCTTCGACTGGTGAAGCGAACGATTAATTTCGATGCTCCGGAGGTCTATCATTTGTACTTTGGCGACCAGTCTGGCGATCCGGGCACCATCATTACATTTTTTCCTTCATCCGGGAACCGGAGAGGGCGAATCGGCGGCGGGCAAGTTGGGATCACCACTTATGTGGTGCCGGTGGGTGCGCTTGGCTTCTGGGAAGAACGGTTAAAACAGTTTGGCATTTCAGTAACCAAGACCACTCGCTTCTCTGAAGACTACTTGCAATTCGCTGATAACGATGGTCTGCGCCTGGAGATTGTCGAACGGGAAGAAGGCTCAAATAGTGAATGGTCCTTCGGCGGGGTCCCTGCCGATAAGGCGATAAAGGGCTTTGGCGGAGCCGTGCTCTATAGTGTCCATGCAAGCAAGACGATGGACGCGCTGGAGAACATTCTCGGCTTGACGAAGGTCGGCGAAGATGCGGGATATGCACGCTTTAAGGCATCCGGCAATATCGGCAATATCATTGATGTGCGGATGGGAGATATGCCGTGGGGAGCCGGCGGTGCAGGCACGGTGCATCATATTGCTTGGCGGGCTAAAGACTACGAGGAGCATGCCCTCTGGCAGGAGATGGTATCCTCGTCCGGCTATCAGCCAACCCAAATTATCGACCGTCAATACTTCAACGCCGTTTATTTCCGTGAGGGTGGAGGCATTCTCTTTGAAATTGCTACCGATCCTCCGGGATTTGCAGTCGATGAGCCGGCAGAAGCGATGGGGGAGAAGCTCATGCTTCCATCCTGGTACGAGCCGCAGCGGGTCGAAATTGAAGCTAATCTGGAACCGATTCAGGTTCGTGAACTGGAGGCGAAGAAGTTATGAAGCATATTTTTGAAAAAGGACAGGATCTGAATGCACCGACCCTTGTGTTGTTCCACGGGACGGGGGGGACAGAGAGGGATTTGCTTGGATTAGGCAGACTGATCTCTCGAGGCTCGTCTTTACTAGGCGTAAGAGGGAATGTCTTGGAGAACGGGATGCCGCGATTTTTCCGCCGCTTGGCCGAGGGTGTCTTCGATGAGGAAGACTTGGTGTATCGTACCAAGGAGATTTACGATTTCCTGGGGCAGGCAGCTGCTGATTATGAGCTGGATCGGGAGAAGCTTGTAGCGGTTGGATACTCTAACGGGGCAAATATTATCGGCAGTCTGCTGTTTCATTATCAGGATGCATTTCGCGGGGCGATTCTCCATCATCCGATGGTTCCAATCCGGGGCCTACAGCTTCCCGATCTGTCCGGTATTCCCATCTTCATCGGGGCCGGGAAGAATGATCCGCTTTGCGCGCCGAGCGAAACGGAAGAATTACAGAAGCTGCTGGAGGATGCGGGCGCTAAGGTGACGGTGCACTGGGAGAGCTTTGGGCATCAGCTTACGCAGTCGGAAGCGCAGGCAGCGGCCCGTTGGTATCAAGAGAACTTCGTTCAAGTGGATTGATTCAGGAACGAACAAGAAGCAAGGGTGACAGCATCTTCATGCCGTCGCCCTGTCTCTTTTTTATAAGGTAAAACACGTATTAGAGCCTTCTATATTCCGGCAATTTCAGTGATTTCAGTGATACATGTGATTTCAGTGATTCCCATAACGTCATAGGGGCAAGGGAGCTACTCTTCTAGTACAGCCGAAAGGATATGCTCCTTGATCAGTGTCCAGCGATCCCGGGGATTCATCATGAATTCGGAGGCAATGGCGATGACGAGGTCTTTGTCCGGAATGCAGCAGATGATATTTCCGCCATCGCCTAGGGCTGAGAAGGCTGATACGCCTTCCTCTTCCATAAGCCACCACAAATAACCATATCTATGAGGAGTCATTGTTGTAGATTCAAGGACCCATGCCTCCGGAATCACTTGATGCTGTTGCCAGCGCCCGCGATTTAAATAAAGGAGCCCAAAACGCGCCATATCCCGGGGAGTGAGTGTAAGTCCCCAGCCTCCGGTGGAATTTCCAGCCGGGTCCTTAACCCAGCCCTGTACACGCGTTCCGAACAAATCCTCAAACCCATAGGAAGCCATCGGATGATCCGGGATTTCTCTCATACCGGTGGGCTTGAATAAATGCTCATTGGCAAATTCACGGGCACTTCGGCCTGTGCTGCGGCTGAGTATAACGGATAGCAGGTGCGCTCCTGCGGTAGAGTACTTGAACGCTCCGATGTCCCCCTGTTGACCCAGCATATCCAGGGTGTACTTCACCCAGTCAGGTGCCATGCACAGCTTGTCCAGCGGCTCGCGCCAATCCTCGAATGAATAGGGGGCTGTCATCGTAAGAAGATGGCGGATCGTAATTTCCCGTACCTTGGGATTAGCCGCATTTGGAATGTACTCCGGAAAAAAATCCAGCACTTTCTGGTCCGGATGATGGATATATCCTGCATGTATAGCTATGCCTATGAGGGCGGACAGGATGCTCTTCGTAACAGACGCGACATGTTTGGGGTCGTCGGGTCCCCAGCCGTGATGATAACTCTCGTAAGCAAGATTGCCGTATCTTGCGATAACGATCCCGCTGATATTGCTATATTCAGATGCGATCAGAGACTCAAGCTCGGATAGCTTAGCAGAGTCCAGATTTAAGTCTGCCGGGTCTGCGGCTTTCCACTGTGCAGTGGGCCAATAGTTTTTGGGCATAATGTGCTTCTCTCCCTTATATGAGATGTGTCTACCTCTATCTTTTCTTGACCGGAAAATAAACCTCTGTCACCAGATCCTCAGGCACCGCCGCCTGGTTGGGATCGGTTATATACACTTCATAAGGCGGGCTCACCAGGGTATAGCCTTCCTGTTCTATCCATTCCTTAAGCTTGGCATAGACCGAGGTCAGCTCAGGATAGGCTCCCTTTAATACAGACCGGGCGCAAAGGCAGCCAGGCAAGTCCCGGGTTCCCTTGACCTCCTCTTTGATCGGGATCGCAAACTCGGTATCATTCCCGGCAGGATCGTACTCTGAGCTGTGATAGATGGTCATGGGAGGGCCCAGCAGGGTGAGATTCTCCTTAGCGATTCTCTCATATAGTTTGCCGATGTGTTGTCCATATCCCGCCGCATAGTCATCCTTATTCAGCAATAGGCGCGCAGAGAGAATATTCATAGCCCTACTCTGGACAAGCTGTACTTCAATCTGCTCCAGATAGGCCATCAAAGGAATGCCCATCTCTAGATTTACAATGTCATGATTCATCTGCTTCAGGGTGTACTGCAAACCATCCAGCTTTTCTTGAATGTCTCTCCGTTTGCGGTGAAGGGCAGAGGCTAGCTGCTCTTCGGACGAATTCTCTTCCGATTCCAGCAGAGCTTTAATTTCTTCGAGAGAGAAATGATACGATTTCAGACGATTGATAAAGAGCATTTTCTTGAGTTGGCGGATGGAATAATACCGATATCCGTTCTCCGGATTAATTTCGTCTGGATGAATCAATCCCATCTCGTCATAATAGCGAAGGGTCTTTGTAGAGACCTTGCAGATTTTTGAAAATTCTCCAATCGACAGCAAGGGGTCACCTCCATGATTTATTTTGATCCTGGTAGGGGCATGCGCATGCTTGAAGTATCGATACGTTATTCTTCTATTCTTGTATACACCTTATCCTAAGGGCAAAGTCAACTGCAAAGGGACAGAGTAGAGCAGTGAGCCTCTGATTTGCCCAAAATGAACAACAAACAAACAAACAGCCAGCCCCCGGGGGGATATCCCCGGTGACTGGCTGTTACTTCTGCATGTGATAACTTGATCTAAGCTTCGACGGCCTGCAGGCGGAACGTCAGGCTGGCGAAATCGCCCTGCAGGTCGGAGACGACAAGCCCGATGCGCATCAGCTGATCGCCCATGAAGGACTGTCCGCCGAACGCTTCCCGGAAAGCAGACGCGTCATCCGCAGAACCTTTTGCGCCGGATGCTGCTGCCGCAGCCGAGACTCCGGCCTCCAGCTTGTATCTCTTGTTCGGATCGAGGCCCTTCAGCGTAAGGCGCCGGATCGGCCCATTCGGCTCGGCCAGTACGCGGAAGAAAGCGACAAACGCTTCGGACTGATCTTCGCTGACAAACATCCAGGCGGTATCTCCGCGCCCTTCGAACGGGCTGAGGAGTCTGTACATCTCGCCCTGCTGCACAAGCGAACGGATCTCCTTGTACTGGGCAACTTGTCTGGCCGCAAGCGTCTTCTCCTCCTGGGAGAGTGAACTAAGGTCCAGCTCATAGCCGAAGTTCCCGCTCATTGCAACATCTCCGCGGAGGGCAAAGGAGGTCATCCGGTGAACCTGATGGTTCGGCACGGCTGACACATGTGCCCCCATTGTGCTGGCCGGATAGACAATGCTCGTTCCGTATTGGATGGCCAGTCTCTCGATGGCATCGGTATCATCGCTGGTCCAGGTCTGCGGCATATAGTACAGCATCCCGGGATCGAATCTCCCGCCCCCCCCGGAGCAGCTTTCGAACAGGATGTCCGGGAAGCTTGTGGTCAGGCGCTCCAGCAAATCGTATAGCCCGAGCATGTAGCGGTGGGCTGTTTCTTTCTGCCGATCGCTTGGTGCCTGCGCCGAGGCAATCTCCGTCATGTTGCGGTTCATATCCCACTTCACATAAGTGATGGGTGCGGAAGCGAATACCTTGCTCAAGGTATCGTATAGATAATCGCACACTTCTTCTCGCGAGAGGTCAAGGATCAGCTGGGAACGCGCTTCGGTCCGGCGGCGGCCCGGCGCGTGCAGACACCAGTCCGGATGCTGGCGATACAGCTCGCTGTCCGGGGATACCATCTCGGGCTCAACCCATAGCCCGAACTGCAGGCCTTGCTCGTTCACCCGCTTGGCCAGTCCGCTTAGGCCTTCCGGCAGCTTACGCTCATGCTCGAACCAATCGCCGAGGGAGGAGTCGTCATTGTCCCGCTTGCCGAACCAGCCGTCATCGAGGACGAAGAGCTCAATGCCGAGGGGACGGGCTTCTTGGGCTAGAGCTTCAATTTTGTCGGCATCGAAATTGAAATAGGTGGCCTCCCAATTATTGATCAGAATCGGCCGTACCTGGTCGCGGTGCTTGCCGCGGCACAGCCGCTGGCGGTACAGGCGGTGATAGGTGCGTGACATGCCGCCGATTCCCTCCCCGGAATAGACCATGATGACTTCGGGAGTCTGGAACGACTGGCCCGGCTCAAGCTTCCATGAGAAGTCGGAAGGGTTTATGCCGATGCTGACCCGGGTCTGGTTGAACTGTTCAACCTCGGCTTGGGCGGCAAAGTTGCCGCTGTACACCAGGCTGAACCCGTATACATCGCCATGATCCTCTGTTGCTTCCGGACGGAGCAGGGCGAGGAAGGGGTTCATCTGATGGCTGCTGGAACCCCGGCGGCTTTCCAGGCGCAGGGCGCCTGGAGCCAAGTCTCTGCGCTGAATATGGCGCTCGCGTGCCCAAGCCCCAGAGAGGTACAGCGCCTGATAGCGGGAGTCACTCAAATCCACGGACGCGCTCATCGCCTGCTCAAGCCGGATGATAGCGCTTCCCTCTTGTTCAAAAAAAGCAGACCGGGCAATGGCGCTATGTTCTGCAAATACGGTGTACAGTAGGGTTACCTTGAGGCCGGAATACTCATCCTTAAGGTACAGATACAGCGTTGCGGCTTCTTTCTCCGACTCGGTATATACGGCGGGGAGTCCTGTCAGCTTAGGCTTGCCGGGTGCGATGCGGTAGCCGCTGTATTTGAGCTCCGTAATCCGGCTGCCGTCGTCAAGCTGAGCCTGGTATGCAGGCTGCCGGAAATCGCTGGTCCCGTATTGGGGGTATTCTTGGGGTAGCGTGTCCAGCGATAGCGGACGGTTCGCAGGCACCGGATTCGGGGAGAACGAGCAGCGTTCCCGCAGCTCCAGAATATGCGCCAGACCGGCGTCATGGTTCAGCTGTGCCCCCCAGTATAGGTGGGCAGGGTAGCCTTCTACTACTTGAAAAATATAGCTTGAGTCCTTGGACTGCAGGTGGAATAAGCCGAGCGCTTCGTCTACATGGATTTTCATAATATCACTCCCATAGGTCATAGATAATGATTGCGTGGATGACTTGGATGCATGTAATCATGCTGCCGCAGCTTCTGACTTAAAGCGGTCAGCGGCGGCTTGGAGCCGTGCTTTCCCGGACGATCAGCTTCGTCCCAATGACGCTGTGAGCAGGGGCTTCCCGCCCTCCAAGCCGCTCAGCCAGCAGCTGAACAGCGGCCTTGCCCATCTGCTCGGGATAAGCCCGGATCGTTGTGAGCGGAGGCTGCAGGAAGGCTGCCATCTCAATGTCGTCAAAGCCGACGACGGCCATCTCTTCGGGCACCTTGACTCCTTGGCCGTGCAGCGCACGCAGGACACCGACGGCGAGGGGATCGCTGGCAGCGAAGATGGCTGTCGGCCTCTCGGGCTCTGCAAGCAGCTCGTTCATCATACGGTAGCCATCGGCACTGTTCCAGGCGCCTAAACGAACGAGCTCCGGGGTATACAGACCCCGTTCCTGCATGAATTTCTTGAAATAATGCGCCCGTCTCTCTCCAGTGCTCTCGCCGCCGATGAAGGCAATTTTACGGTGGCCCAGCTCCAGCAGATGTCCGAGCGCCTGCTCGACAGCTTGCCGAAAGTGGAGTTTTACCGTATCGAACTCGAGCAGTTCCTCATAAAGGTCCACAAAGACGATCGTTCCTGTGTTCGTATAGGGCTGGATGATCTCTTTGGGATCTACCCCTCCGACAACGATAAGTCCGTCGGTGTTCTGCAGCTGGGTGATGGAAGAACGGCCCCGCAGGGTCTGGCCGAGCGTCAGTCCAAGCTCCTCACAGCGCACCTCAATGCCGCGCCGAATGGAAGCGTAGTAGGGGTCGTCCCGCTCCTCCTCCATAGAACACCACAGCAGCAGAGAGACCGTCTTTCCGGCCCGTTCCGTGTTCTGCTTGAGCTGTCTTAGACGGGCAGGCTTGTACTGAAGTCGCTCGGCAATTGAAAATATGCTGCTTCTCGTCTCCGCGCTAACCGACAGAGATAAGTCGTTGTTGAGAACTCTGGACACCGTTGCAGCGGATACTCCAGCCTCCCGGGCAATGTCCTTGATCGTTGCCACAGCGCTCACACCTTTGTTTAGTTAATAAATTTACTAAATTTCAGCCTTATCCTAGCACATCTTTCTCGCTCTTTCAATACATCTGTCAAAAAGCAAGAAAAACCCGGTTTTGTGAAGAAATTGACCGGATTATTAAATGTTCTTGGCGCCCGGCTTAGGCTTAAAATAACGGGGAATTCACGAATCGCCATATGCCTCAAGGTGAATGAGGGAGGTGTCATTGGCTTTATTGAAACCGCATTCATGTACATTGTCATGGAAAAGAGTTCTGTAAAGGGAAGGTGAATTATGTTAAGCCAAACGCAAAAGTTACTTCGCGGCCTGTTGTCCGCCGTCTTGATTTTACCCCTATTCGCTGTTGGCCCGGTCGATACCTCGTCTGCTGCCGCCCCGGCCAAACCGGTTCCAGCCAGCGGGAAAATTCAGCTGGAGCATCTGGACCGCGGCCTGGTTGCTGCGGTGACGAAGGAGGGGGTATTTCTGAGCTGGCGCTTGCTGGCCCATGAAGTTTCGGGGTACAGCAAGAACGGTCTGACTGGCGCGAACTTCCATGTGTACCGCGATGGAAAGAAGATTGCCACCGTGACGGACAGCACAAATTACTTAGATCCAGCCGGATCGGCATCCTCTACGTATGAGGTAGCTGCTGTTATCGGCGGCAAGGAGGTTGACCGTAATCCGGCCATTCGCTGGGAAGACAGCCATTATGATCTGCCGCTGAAGAAGCCAGCCGACGGCGTGACGCCGGCAGGAGAGACCTACACGTACTCTGCCAATGATGTTAGCGTGGGGGACGTAGATGGCGACGGAAGATACGAGTTTTTTGTGAAATGGTACCCCTCAAACGCTAAGGACGTCTCTCAGGTCGGTTATACCGGCAATACCTATATCGACTGTTATACGCTAGAGAGGACGCTGCTCTATCGGATCGATCTCGGGTTGAACGTTCGCTCCGGTGCTCATTATACTCAGTTCATGGTGTACGACTTTGACGGAGACGGTAAAGCCGAACTGATGCTCCAGACGGCTCCGGGAAGCAAAGTAATTCATTATGATAAGAATGGGCGCCAGACCTCGGAACGCTATCTCTCCATCCTGCCCGAAGACTGGAAGGCTGGCTACCGGGTGACCGACGATTACCGGATGAGCAAGGCGGATTATTTCGAACACATGGTTCAGCTGTTCATGAACTGGCAGCAGCATGAGGAGGTTGTAAGCGGGAAGTGGCCGGCCACACTGGAGGAATGCTTCGGCATCAAGCGGCAGTACACTTATCCGCTCTCCCGAACGGATGCCAAGAAGCTGGTTGACTATTTCATGGACACCTATGCGCCGCAGCGGAGTGAACGCAACAAGCTGCGCGACTTCGAGGGTTTTATCCTGGAGGGACCGGAGTACCTCAGCATATTTGAGGGAGCCACAGGTAAGGAGCTGGATAAAGTCCCGTATAAACCCCAGCGGCATGACGACGGATTGATGTGGGGCGATTACGCGATGGCCCGGATCGAGCCGGGGAACCGGGTGGACCGCTTCCTTGCTACCGTAGCTTATCTTGACGGACAGCATCCTTATGCCGTATTCGCCAGAGGATATTATACCCGTTCCACGCTTGCATCCTATAGGTGGGACGGCAGCAAGCTGAGCGAGCATTGGTATGTTGATTCCGGATGGACTCCCATGACCAATCCGTTCAATGATGGCCCGCATGGCCGGGATGGCACTGATCCGGTGTTCGGCAAGCTGACGACACAGGGGGCGCATTCCCTCTCTTCGGCTGATGTGGATGGGGATGGCAAGCAAGAAATTGTGTACGGCTCCGCCACCATCGATCATGATGGCACGCTGCTGTACAGCTCCATGGATGTAATGCCGCCTGAGAGTGCGGTTCCCGGCACCGTGGCCCGGCTGGGACATGGGGATGCGATGCACGTCACCGATATCGATCCGGATCGGCCGGGCCTTGAAATCTTCATGGTGCATGAAGGTGGACCGTATGCCCCTTACGGATATTCGATGCGAGATGCAGCTACGGGCGAGCTGATCTTCGGAGGTTACACCGGTAAGGACACCGGCCGCGGCATGGTCGGGGACATTGATCCGACCCGGCGGGGGCTTGAGGCTTGGGCGGTAGGTACCTGGACCGCAGACGGGAAGTGGATTTCAGATGATATGCCGGGTACGAATATGAATATCAAGTGGTCTGCAGATATGACGACTCAGATTGTAAACGGCAATCTGGATCAGACCCCAGTCATAGAGGCATGGGGGAAAGGAGTGCTGCTTACCGCTGAGGGAACACGTGCGAACAACGGAACCAAGGGCAATCCAGGCCTCGTTGCGGATATATTAGGTGATTGGCGCGAGGAGCTTGTCCTGCGGACCACGGACAGCAAGGCGCTGCGCATCTATCTGAGCACAGAGATCACAAGCCGGAAGCTGTACACGCTGATGCATGATCCACAGTACCGGGCAGAGGTCGCCCGCCAGAATACGACCTATAACCAGCCTTCATACACCAGCTTCTATTTTGCATCAGACACCGATTTCGCGGAAGTTCCCGTCCCTGATTACCAGGCGCCGGGCATGCTGCCAGCCGCTTACCGCATGCTGGATGCATATGCAGAGGGCGGCGAGCTGACCAGTTCGCTGCGCGCGCAGTTAGGGAATTCGCTGAAGCAGGCGGAGCACCATCTGAATAAAGGCTCCAAGGAACAAGCGCTTAAATTCTTGAATAAATTCCTGGCACAATTGGATAGCAGCAAGCCGGGCAGCCTCTCAGACCAAGCCCGGAAGAATCTCTCTTATCACATCAGTACGTTCATTCGCATGTGGGTATAGCCTTACAACTAAAAGGCGGCAGTTCTCGGCAGAGGTTCGGGAGCGGCCGCTTTTGGGTAGGGTTCAATTTTGCCGTCAGGAATTGGAGTGCTGCTGATTGACTGATCGACAAACCCTGCAAATGTTCAGGTGAGCACAGTTATATGTACCAGAAGCGGTTTATTGTACCCGCGTTAACAACGCCTTTATGAAGCCTGAAGGATGCTCCCGAGCAGCATCCTTACTCACAATAGATCCAGCTTGCTCCGGTATCCCTTCGGCGAGACGCCTTCGATCTTCTTAAATACTTTGCTGAAGTATTTCACATCCTGAAAGCCTACCATCTCGGAGATTTGTGAGATACTCAGCCGGGGGTTCTGCATGAGCAGCTTGGATCTCTGAATTCGGAACTCCGCTAAGTACTCGGAGAAATTAATGCCCAGCTCCTGCTTGAATTTGCGGGATATATACTCGCGGCTGACGAAGAATTTGCCGGCAACCTCCTGAAGCGAGAGCTCGGAAGAGTAGTGCTGCTCGATATATTTTACGATGTTGTTAATAATAGTCCGTTCCTGAACTCTTCGGGCTAGGAGCTCTCTTGATAGCTGCTGCATGAGCCGGGTCCCCCAGTCACGCCAGGAATACATGGAGAAGGAATAGCCCGAGGCAGATGGAACCGGGGATGTGTGATCGGCCTGCTCCAGCTCGCCAAGAACCGCTTCAAAGCCCTCTCCTAAGTGATCGCGGGCCATTTTAGCCCGGAACGAGAGACAATCAGCACGCCACGCCCTGAGCATTTCCGGAGTCACCACACCGCCTCTGTTCCACGCATCAATCCAGCGCTGGGCAGCGGCCTCCATTAGCTCCGGCTTACCGCTGAGCACAGCGATCTTCCATTCCTCCTGCACATCAGCAAATTCCATCCGGTGCTCAGCTATGCTGTGGATATGCTGGTCCTCGTGAGCGGCAAAATGCGCATAAGTCTCTTGATCGAGCAGGTTTCGCCGGGATAAGGCTCCGGCCGCCTCGGCATATTGTCTGGATGCCTGCTTGGGGAAAGCCCCCAGGCTGCTGATTCCGAAATGCACGCGGCATTGCAGCGTACGGAACATGCCCTGATTCAGATTGTCGATCCAGGAGGAGATAGCAGTATGCTGATCCCAGAATAGGATGGCGATCTCGGAGGCAGCCCCCCAGTAGCGGAAGGCCAGACCCCGCTTCGGCAGGCTCAGGAAGTCATTGCAGATATTAATCATGGCAAAGCGCAGCAGCTCACTATCCCCGCCAAACCGGGTCAAGAGCGGACCATGCCCCAGGTCCAGTTGGAGCAGAATCAGACGGGTGGCATTCACCTGGCGGGGGACAACCCCTTCGTCACAAAGACGGCGATAGGAGGCTTCGGCATTCAGCGGGTCGTCAATAAGGGCGGACAGAAGCTTCTCGCCATAGACAGGCTTGAACTCGTTCAGGCGAATGGACTGCAGCTGTCTTGCCGCTCGCTCCTGCTCCTCGGCGCGCCAGGCAGCAGCGGCTTTGGCCATCGCTGCATTGATGACTTCAGCTTCAATCGGCTTGAGAATGTAGTCGATGCCCCCGTGCTGAACGGCATGCCGTACAAACTCGAAATCATTATGTCCGCTGACCACGATAAATTTGATACTCCCTGCATATTCGTTCACCCATTTCATCAGCTCCAGGCCATTGCCGTCATCCATCATGATATCCATGATGACAATGGCGGGCTTGTCCTCGCATATCAGCTGAATGGCCTCGCTGCCGCTTGCGGCCTCCACAATCTCATCCATCTGATGAGCCTCCCAGTCTACGAGCAGTCGAATCGCTTTGCGCACACGCGCTTCATCATCCACAATTAAGGTCTTCATTCGCTTCACGCTCCGTTTGTATTTCGAATTCCAATCGAACACTTACACCGTTTGGACTTATGGGTATTACCGTTAGCGAGGCATCATCACCGCAGATCAGCCTCAGCCGGGCAAGCACATTGGACAGGCCGATCCCGCTGCCGGGATTGACCTCCAGGCGATTCTCCTCATGCAGCTCGCTCACTTGAAGGCCGTCCGGACGCTCCAGCTCACGCTGCAGCCGGGCAAGAGACTCTGCGGATATCGAGCGGCCATTGTTCTGAATTACAATCTCAATCCGTTGCGCACTTTGCTTGCGGGCCTTGATCTCAATCCAGCTGCCCGGGTCAGCAAGCCGAAATCCATGCTTGAAGTAATTCTCGACAATGGGCTGCAGCACCATCTTGGGCAGCTTCGCATCCATCACGGCTTCTTCCGCATCGTACCGGAAGCTGAATTTGTTCTCAAAGCGCTCCTTCTGCAGCTCGATATAGGCCTTCACATGCTCCAGCTCATCGCGCAGCGTGACGACCTTCTCGTCATTGCGCATGCTGTAGCGCATCATTTTGGCGAGGGCGGAGAGCAAGGAGTAAATCTGGGGAACCTTGAGCTCCAGAGCCAGAGTCCCGATGATCTGCAGCGCATTGTTCAGAAAATGGGGGTTGACCTGAGCCTGCAGCGCCCGCAGCTCATGCGTCCTGCTGGTAAGTTCGAGCTTATATTCTCTTAAAATGAGATTGTTAATAGTATCCATCATGCTGCGGAACCGCTCAGTCACAAATCCAACCTCATCCTTGCCTGAGGGGCGGATGTCGATCTCTAGGTTTCCCGTCTGCACCTGAGTCATATAGCGGGCAAGCTGCTTGATCGGAGCGGTAATGCGAAAGGAGATGAACACGATCACGCTGATCATGGTAATCAGCAGCAGTGCCAGCAGCAGGAGGTTAATGCGAACCGACTCCTTCGCTTCATGGAACAACACAGAGACAGGGATCTCTTTGACCAGCGTCCAATTCAGGTCGGCGTTATCGGTAATGCGCTGATAGACGAAGACGGATTTGTCCTGCTCGAAAAAGCCCTGAGCGGCACTCGCTGCGGTAAGCTGGGACGGATACCAGCTGCTTTGCAGCCTGGTGCCGGTCAACTCGGGAGCACTCGCATAGATCATATTGCCGCTGCTGTCCAGCAGATAGATTTTTTCCCGCAGGTGGTCATATAACTGGTCCATGATACTGCTTAAGGCAGACAATTTGACGTCAATGGACAGGTAACCGAGCGAGCGGGTAGAGGGAACCTGTTCGATACGGCGATGAAGGGTAAATACCGGCTTGACCGTCGTCTGTGGATTCGGTGCTGTAAGCCCGTAATTATGACTGGGATGAGTGCTTTGGATAGAGAGGGAGCGATCTTGGGCGGGCACGGAATCGGGGAAAGGCTTCAGGGACTGCCAGCGTTTGGGCGTATTCTGGGTAACGAGTGTCGCCTTGTTGTCTTTTACACTGTATAAATAGACTTGAAATATATCGGGCATAGATTTGGCGATGTAGTTAAGCTGGGTGTAGATTTGAATATTAGCCGATATATTGTCATACCCGGCCCCAATCATACGGTAGAAATCCGAGTCGGAATAGACCGTTAAGGAGAACCGGTTAATCTCCTGAATGAGGCTGCTGATATTCCGGTTCCCTTGAAACAATAGATTCTTATTCTCATCTACAGCCCTTGTCCGGAGGGTCTGTGTCGTATAGGAGTAACTGATGACCATCGTGGCAGCCACGCAGAGAATGGTAGGCAGCACCAGGAATAGTGTGAGTTTTGTTCGAATACTGTTCCATCTTGTCAAATCATGTCACTCCCGATCAATATATTACACCTGATAGATCACTTATGTGGGTGTGTATGCCCTTTCAAAATCCAGATAATATTATTAGATCACAAACAGGCGATAGAAAGAAAGGGGGAACCATGATATGCGCGGCAGCAAGCGGTCCCAGCTGGGCCAGCAGCTTTTTTTCCTAGGCCCGGCAGCTCTGTGCTTTATACTCATGATGGTCATTCCGTTTCTGATGGGGATGTATTATTCCTTTACGGACTGGGATGGGGTTTCCGGTAAAGTGAGTTGGGTAGGACTCGACAATTTCAGCAGAATTTTTACAAATGATAAGGACTTCTGGGCTTCCTTCTGGTTTACACTCAGATTCACACTGCTCGGTGTGGTTCTTACGAATGTGGTGGGCTTCTTCCTGGCGTATTTCCTGACCAAACCGCTGAAGTCCCGCAATTTCCTTCGTACCATTTTCTTCATGCCTAATGTAATTGGCGGGCTGTTGCTGGGATTTATCTGGCAGTTTATCTTTATCAAGGGCTTTGCAACGATGGGGGACCTTACGGGATGGTCGTTCTTCCAGCTGCCCTGGCTTGGGGATGCGACAACCGGATTCTGGGCCATCGTACTGGTGTTCATCTGGCAGTCCTCCGGATATTTGATGGTCATCTATATCGCCTCCTTAAGCAATGTGTCCAAAGAGGTGCTCGAAGCGGCTGAAATTGACGGGGCCAATCGTCTGCAGACGCTGTGGAGGATTATCGTGCCATTGATAATGCCGGCGGTGACGATTTGTCTGTTCCTGGCAATTTCTTGGTCCTTCAAGATGTTCGACCTGAATCTCTCTCTCACCAAGGGCGGGCCATTCAAATCTACGGAATCCGTAGCGATGAACATCTATAATGAGGCATTTCTGAATAACCGCTATGGTCTGGGAACGGCAAAAGCGCTTCTGTTCTTCCTGATTGTTGCGCTCATTACCCTGATTCAGGTGCGCGTGACGAAGAGCAAGGAGGTTGAGTCCTGATGACAGAACAAGCTAAGAAAAGATGGAATATCGGCACAGAAATTATCATGGCGCTGATTGCATTATTGTTCCTGTCACCGTTCTACTTCCTGCTGGCCAACTCGGTGAAATCCTTCGGGGAGATTCTGAGCAATGCGGCCAGCTGGCCGCAGCAGATTCAATGGAGCAACTATGCCAACACCTGGAAGCTTGCCCGCTTTACAGAGGCGTTCTGGAACTCGACCATCATCACCATCGTCAGTGTCATTCTAATCTCGCTGTTCAGCGCCATGGCAGCCTACCGGATGGTCCGGGCCAACACGCGGCCTAATCGGCTTCTGTTCGTGCTGATGGTGGCCGCGATGGTAGTGCCCTTCCAGACGATCATGATTCCGCTCTTAAAAATCGTCAACCTGCTCGGAATCAACAATTCGATGCTGGGTCTGATTATCGCTTACCTGGGGCTCAATGTTCCAATGGCCATCTTTCTATTCCATGGTTTCATCAAATCAGTTCCGCTGGAGATTGAAGAGGCGGCGACGGTGGACGGCTGTAATCCGATTCGTGTGTTCTTCCGGATTGTACTTCCGCTCCTGAAGCCGATGTTAATGACCACGATCGTACTGAATGCGCTTGGCGTGTGGAATGATTATCTGCTGCCTTCGCTGATTCTGCAGGCGCCAGACTTGCGGACCATTCCGCTGGCTACCTTCTCCTTCTTCGGCCAGTACACCAAGCAGTGGGATTTGGCGCTTCCGGCACTAGTGCTCGGCATCGCGCCGATTATCGCTTTCTACTTACTAATGCAGCGCTATATTGTTGAGGGAATCGCGGCTGGCTCGGTCAAAGGTTAATAACCGGGCCGCCGTTCCATAAACATCATTTATTCGTTAAGGGGGATTTAAGTCATGGGGATGAAGAAACGCTCGGTTCTAGTATTATCCGTACTGCTGGTGATGAGTATGCTGATGGCGGCATGCGGCGGGTCAAACAATGCGTCTAACAGCAGCAAAAGTGGAAGCGCTGACAAAGGCGGGGTCAAGACCGTCAAGATCTTTCAGTTCAAGACAGAGATTGTTGAAGGCCTAAATGAGCTCAAGGTGCAATTCGAGAAGGAGCATCCGAACATCAAGCTGGATATTCAGACAGTCGGCGGGGGCGCTGACTATGGTGCGGCCCTGAAGACCAAGTTCGCCTCCGGGGATGCGCCGGATATTTTCTCTAACGGCGGATATGCCGAGATGGAAATGTGGTTCGATAAGCTGGAGGATTTGTCGGACCAGCCTTGGGTGAAGGATCTGATTCCACTCGCTGCTGAACCGATGACGAAGGATGGGAAAGTATATGGCCTGCCGATGAATCTGGAAGGCATAGGTTATGTATATAACAAGGACCTGTTCCAGAAGGCGGGCATTACCTCAACGCCGAAGACAATTACGGAGCTGGAGGAAGCGGCGAAGAAGCTGCAGGCGATCGGGGTTACACCGTTTGCGAACGCCTATCAGGAATGGTGGCTGCTGGGGAACCAGGGGATCAGTGTTGCCTTTGCCCAGCAGGACGATGTGAATGCCTTTATCAAGGGGCTGAATGACGGAACCGCTTCTATTGTCGGGAATGAACGCTTCGAGAAATGGAGCAATCTGCTTAGCTTAACCTTGAAATACGGGCAGAAGAACCCGCTAACTACAGATGCTAACACCCATTTGGCACTGTTCGCCAAGGGCGAAGCTGCGATGATGCAGGAAGGAAACTGGGCGCAGACGCTAGTAGACAACATTACGCCAAATATGAATATCGGCATGTTCCCTATGCCAATCGACGATAATGCGGAGAAGAATGACAAGCTGACCGTTGGGATTCCTGCCAACCTGGTAGTCAATAAGGAGTCCTCCTCCAAGGAAGAAGCTAAGACTTTCCTCAATTGGCTCGTTACTTCGGATATGGGCAAGGAGTATATTGTGAAGAAGTGGAAGTTCATTCCTTCCCTGTCTACGATTCCAGCCACCCCAGAGGATATCGGGGCACTGGGGGCAGATGTGTGGAGCTATGTAAAAGATAACAAAGTATACGGTCTGCAATCCTCTAAATTCCCGGACGGCGTCACTCAGGAATTTGCCAGCGTGATTCAGCAATTCATCGCCGGTAAGCTGGATGTGAAGGGCTGGGAGCAAGAAATGCAGAACGCTTGGGACAAATTGAAGAAATAATAAGCTAACGCTGAAAGAAAAAATGCTATCCCTAAAATGAGATTCATCCTAGGGGATAGCATTTTTTAATGATTAACTCGCGGAAGGCTGCTTCTCCAGCTTTCGGCTCCAGCCGGTCAGCAGTGCGGCGACCGCTACCATGGCTGCGCCGACCCAGCCGGTATGAATGACGCCGAGCTGATTCATGACTATGCCGCCTAAATAAGCACCCAGTGCAATCCCGGCATTAAAGGCGGCGATGTTAACGGCCGAGGCGACATCCACGGCGCCCGGGGCATAACGTTCGGCCAGGATGACTACGTAAACCTGCAAGCCTGGAACGCTCATAAATGCCAATAATCCCATGGCAAAAATGGTAATCAGGCCAGCCGCCATATAAGGGGCGGTGAAGGACAGAATAAGCAGTACAGCAGCTTGTACGATGAAAATATACAGCAGGGACTTTAGGAGCTGCCGGTTGGCTGTCTTGCCTCCAATCACGTTCCCTATGGCGATCGCGATGCCGTACAGAAGCAGAATAACGGCCGTGGTTGACGGCTTGAACCCTGTTACCTGATTCAGCAAAGGAGACAGGTAGGTGAATACAACGAAGGTGCCTCCATATCCTAAAGCGGTGATCAGAAAAGCCAGCAGCAGCCGGCCATTGGTAACCAGCTTCCATTGGTCCGCAAGACTTGTTCGATTCCCCTTGCGCAAATGGGCGGGAACCAGAACAAGATTGGCGGCCAGAGCCAGAACGCCGATCAATGCAATGGCTCCGAAGGCTACACGCCATCCGAGCTGCTGGCCGATAAAGGTGCCCAGCGGAACCCCGGTGACCGTGGCAATCGTAAGCCCGGAGAACATGATGGAGATCGCGCTCGCTCTGCGATCCTCAGCTACGAGATCGGCGGCAATGGTGGAGCCGATCGACATGAACACGCCGTGTGACAAGGCTGAGATCACCCGCGCAGTGAGCAGCAAGGCGATGCCGTGAGACAGAGCCGCAAGGCTGTTGCCGAGGATGAAGACCAGCATAATCCCAAGCAGCAGCGTCTTTCTTGGAACACTTGAGGTCAGCGAAGTTAGGATAGGAGCCCCGAAGGTAACCCCGAGGGCATATAAGGTGACAGTCAACCCCGCAAGGGAAGTTGAGATGTGGAAATCATCTGCAATCAGGGGGAGAAGACCGACACTGATAAATTCTGTAGTTCCTATGGCAAATGCACTGATGGCTAACGCTAGCAGCGCCAGTTGATTTCGTTGGGTATAAAGCGACATGTTATGTTCTTCACTCCTAGTATGGTGATTCTCCGGCCGGTACATGTTATTATGAGTCTATCTTTCAAAAATAAATAGTACGTACTTTTTTGTACTATAGGTACTAAAAAGTTCCCATACATCTGGAGGAAGAACGATGTTAATAAAGAAGAAATATAATATCTCTATAGAAGCTACACTTGAAGTGATCGGCGGCAAATGGAAAAGTGTAATCCTATGCCACCTAACCCATGGCAAGAAAAGAACCAGTGATCTGAAAAGGCTGATGCCCTCGATTACGCAAAAAATGCTCACCCAGCAGCTTAGAGAGCTTGAAAGGGACCAAATTGTCAACCGAATCAGCTACAACCAGGTGCCTCCCAAGGTAGAGTATGAGCTTACAGAATACGGCTGGACGCTGCAGCCTTTGCTGGATGGCTTATGTACTTGGGGAGAGCAGCATATTATTAAAGAGTACGGGGACAAGCGCTTGGTTCTGGAGGATAACATCCTGAATAACAAATAAGTCATGCAGCCTCAATTTTCCCTGTCAAGGTATTCTTGTTAAAAAATGGATCTCTGTAGAGCATGAGATTGGCCAAATGATGACAATGGATCGAAATACCACTTATAAATTGAATCCGTCAACCCGATATACAACATAGGTAGTATCGACATCTATGAGGGGGTTGAATATATGAGCCAGGTGAAAATTATGGGGAATCGGCTTAGAAATTTGTCGCTTAAGATAAAGCTGCCTTTACTGGTTTCTATGCTGGTAGTTGTTGTGTTATTGGCTATGTCTGTCACTACTTATCAGATAGGGTCCAATCTTTTGCTTAAGAAAAGTAAAGATGAGATCGCAGCCAATACAGACCGCATTGGTGAGGGGCTATGGACAGCGGCGCAGCTTCAGAAGCAGGCGTCGTATATCATCTCGTCGGAGACATTATTTCGGCAAACATTGGAGCTGCGTGAGTCCGGTAAGCTGACGGATGATGAATTTTTCTCCAGCAAGAATCCTTATTTTGATGCCGCGAATGATAAGCTGGCACAGGTGCTGGAACAGACACAAGGGAACCAGTCTCTGCTGCTTCTGGATACGAAGGGCGTGATTGTGGCTGGAAGCAATAAGGACAGCTTGGGAGATTCCCGTGCGGACCGGGAATATTTTCAGAAGTCTATGAAAGGCGAAGCCTTTATCAGTGATGCTATCCAATCTAAGAGTACGGGGGCATTACTGATCGTCTTTTCCCAGCCTGTTAAGGACCAAAGCGGTAAAACGATCGGAGTTTATGCTTCAACTGTGGATTCCAAGTTCTTTATTGATAAGCTAAATAATATCCATATCAATGATGAAGGAACCATTGAAATCATTAGCCGCGGCGGTACCGTCCTCTACAACTCCATGAATCCAAGCAAGGTGGGAACCATACCGGACGGGGCAAAATCTCTGGTTAGTATTAAGGTTCAGGACAAGATTCTATCAGATAATATTACTCAGGGAGATACCCTATTAAGATATAACAAGATTCCGGGCTCGGAATGGACGGTTTCCATTCAGGACTCCTATAAGGACATTAAGAAACCCATTGTAAGTTTGCTCAATCAGCTGATTGTCATTACGGTCCTTGCCATTCTCTTGGCTATCGTTGTCGGCTTTTTCCTCTCACGTTCTATTACTACCCCGGTCATCAGGCTGAATAAGCTGTTCAAACAGCTGGCTTCCGGAGATTTGACGGTTGTTTCAGAGGGCAAGTATAAGAGCGAATTTAAGGATTTGGCGGACAGTTTCAATATGATGGTCAAGCAAAATAAAGAGCTGATTTCCAACATGAATGACTCTATCTCTGTTCTAAATGCCAGCACGAAGAGCTTGGACGAATCCTCCAAACAGACGGCGCAGTCCGTATCGGAGACAACGGCAACCTCTTCAGAAATTGCCAAGGCAATGGAATCGCAAGCTCGGGATACCGAGCATATTGTGGATAAATTTTCGAGCTTTGGCGATAAATTTGTATCCATGAGCGATAAGGCTCACTCGGCTAAGGAGCGGGCTGATGGAATTGTTGAGGTTTTCCATACCGGGAATGAGGTTGTGGAGGAACTGATTCGAAATAAAGAGAAGAACGAAGAGGAAGTTCAAAAGATATCCTCCATCACACATAAGCTGCAGGAAAGCTCCGACAATATCGGTCTGATCACAGAGGCGATCAACGGAATCTCCAACCAAACGAATTTGCTGGCTTTGAATGCTTCTATTGAAGCTGCCAGAGCTGGAGAGCATGGCCGCGGATTTGCAGTGGTCGCTTCAGAAATTCGCAAGCTGGCAGAGCAAAGCGCTGCCCAGTCCAATAAGATTCATGAGATTATTCAGCAGAATCTGACCTATGTTGAAGAGAACTATCATAGCGTTCAAGAGATCCGGGAGATTTCTATCCAGCAGGATGAATACGTAAGCCGCACCCGTGAAGCATTCCAGGCGATCCATGAGCATGTCCTGGAGATCACCGACCAAATTGCGGGAATGGCGGAGGAAATCTCACAAATGAAGCATGATAAAGACGATATGCTGGACGCTGCACAGAATTTGTCGGCTTCTGGTGAAGAAGTATCTGCCTCTGTAGAAGAAGTGACGGCAACGATGCATGAGCAATCCCATATGGTGCAGCAGCTGGCCGAAATGGTCCAGACCATCGACCAGCTGACCAAAGATCTGGCGGAGACGGCAGCTAAGTTTAAAATAGAGTAAGGACACTAATAGGCTCACTCCTTTTAGTGCTATGTGCTTCTATTCATACCTATCAGCAGTTTGTATAATAGAGGTAATGGCAAAAATGGTAAAAGGAGTAAAGCCGTGAGAAAACCAAAGCTATTTATTGGATCGTCGAGAGAAGCTATTAAATATGCACGAGGCGTACATGAGCAATTGAAATGGGAAGCGCAGATCACTCCCTGGTATGCCAATGCCTTTCATGCGAATGAATATACGATGGAAGCTTTGGAACGCAATTTGGACGAGAGCGATTTTGCCGTTTTTATATTTTCTCCTGATGATGTTGCGCAGATTCGTGGTAAATATTATTATGTTACCCGGGATAATACTCAATTTGAGCTTGGCCTGTTCTGGGGAAAGCTGCGCAGAAAGCGGGTGTTTTGTCTGCTGCCGGATACGGTTGAAGAGCATGCCAATGTGGAATTGGGTCAGACCCTAGATGAATATCATCTGATGTCGGACCTTCACGGGCTCACTCAGCTGAACTATGAGGCATCTCATGATAACATGACGGCTGCAGTAGATCTTGCTTGCAGCAAGTTGCTGGAGATCATCCGGGAGCAGGGCTTCTTCCCTGATCCTGCTAAAGAGCTGGAGAACGTGAAGCTGGAGCTGCGTAAAAAGCAGAGCGTGCTTCACTTCTTCTGGCAGTATACCCGCATCAATGCCCTTGGGAATGGTCCTCAAGAATATAACGCTTTGAGCGAAGCAGTGCGAATTTCTTTTCAGCCTCCAGAGCAGTGCCATGTGATTGGCGCGGCATTTTGGCAGGTGCAAGGTTCTGAAGGGCTTGCTCAGGTTGGAGGAAACGTCGGCCGCGGCCGGTTCTATTCCTTTGCAGCGGCAGAGGAGGAAGGAAACCGTCCAAGCGTGGTCGAGGCTTACCTGACAAGTGAATGGAATTTTTATCAGCGAATGGAAGTTGCGCAGGTGTATATCCTGTGCTATCCTTTAGGGGATGAGCACGTACTTTCTGTGCATTTTTCGGGGAATGACGGGTTGACCCCTCAGAACCTTAAGGAAGTCGTTGCATTTAACAGCGATCTGCTTCGGACTATTAATCATTTAGTAGGAGGGGATACAGCATGAGCAGCAGAAGAAGTAAGAAGGAACGGGGCGCCGTTCACCGATCAGGCCCATCAGGAATAGTCCCCTTGGTTGTATCGAGACCCGCTGGAGAGCGGACTTCTCGAATTTATATCGGCCCATCTTTAGAGGGCGGGGATGCAGAATATAGAAAGATCCTTAGCGGCAAGGTAGATCACACCAAGCCATCATTTGCATAAATGTCCGCTTAGCGAAGAACCTGACGAATATGTCAGGTTCTTTTTTTTTCAGGGAGGAACAGGTGAACGATCAGAAGCAGAAGTCCTGCATGGATGAAGTAATCGGCAAGATTCAGAATTCCGCTGGAGGAGCGAAAGGAAATAAAGTCGGTAACCTGGCTAAAGAGCAGCCGGTCCAGGGCATTCCCGGCAGCTCCTCCCGCCAGCAGCGCTGCACCGATCTGGCCGAGCAGAGAATGGAGCATGCCCTGTCTTCGGCAATAGATCAACGCCGCGATTACCGCGATGGCCACCGGCACGAACAACCGCCCGTAGCCTTGAAGAAGACTGAAGGCAATCCCCCGATTCTCATACCGGGTAAAATCAAGGACACCGTCCCATATCGGGATAGATTCCCCAATCTCCAAATGAAGACGGACCCACAGCTTGGCAAGCTGATCTATCGCGATGACCAGCAGAGTAAGAATATAGAATAGCATGGATAGCGATGTCTCCTTCATGAGGATAATTACTTTGCACTTGGGTATAGAATAATTACTTACTTACTAAAAGTATAATAATTGAATCAGTCATAACCGTCAAACTGTGCACACAGCCTCAGGCTTTGAAGGAGTACCTTATGCTAAAATATGGGACGTGTGATTAAGGAGGGCAAGAATATGCATGAAGAGTTTGAAAATAGCCAAATGGAGCAGTGCGCTAAAGAGGCCGAAGATTATGGATTCGCGCCGGTCTATATAGCCGAGCTGATGTACAAGCAGAAACCGGAGATCGATTATACAGAGCTGTTCGCCAAGATCGAGCAATATACCGGACGGACGCAAACGGCGGCCGATCTTGAAGACCATGAAGGGGGAGCTGCCGAGCCGGTGGCAAATACGGCGGTATGGACGCCGAATGAGGAAGAAGAGGAAGCATCCGGCCTTATGCATTTCTTCCATCTGAACCATAGGGTTCAATATGAGGAAGGGGAGCTGCCTGCGCAAACCTCTATCATGCCCGCTTCCCGCAGGCCCGACCCTGCTCAATATGCAGCAGCTCTTCAGCAGGCATGGCATTGGCCTGAGGCGCAAACGGTGCTTGAACAGTGCGAGAGCTCCCTGATTCTTACTGATTTATGTGCAGGAGGGCTGCCTTATCAAGAGCGTTTGGAGCTCTTTATGGGCGTGCTCCGAGCATTGGTAGAGACAGCACCTTGTGAAGCCATTTATTGGCGCTCCAGTGACAAGCTTGTAGAGCCGGCGGCCCTGCTCCAGGCTTTGGAAGAAGGTCAGACCTTGTATGGGGCCTTGAGTATTCGGCTGTATAATGTGCCTTCACAGGAGGAAGAACGCCAGGAGATGGTCATGGACAGCTGCGGGCTTGCAGCGTTGGGGATTCCTGATGTTCAGTGTCACTTTTATAATATGAACCCCAACAGCGTGGCAGGGCTTCTGATGGATATTGCTTATTATCTGTATAACCAGGGGGATATTATATCGGATGGAGAGACGGTTGGAGCGGATGAGTCTCAGCGCTGGGTCTGCGAGCACCAGTATTCTCTCGCTTCGCCCCGCCGGGTCGTTCTGGATTTGAATCCTGGGGAAGGCTATTATGCAGGTGGGCCAAGAACTTAAGGATGGGAATAAACGAAGCGAAGCCCCGATGAATATCGTCAAAGGGGCTTTTTTGTGTGGTTTTTCTTTTTTTGCGTGGTCACGCAAAACGGCCTGCGTGATTCACCAGTAACTTTTCGTTTTGAGAATCTGGGTCAAAAGTTATAATGATCAAGTAATTATTTGGCATTTTACATGTCATATGGGGGTTGGTATCTTGATATTAGACATAATTCATACAAGTGCAGTAGGTCTTATTACTTATAAAATACGAATTGGCCAAGAAATTGATTAACGGAGGAATGACCATGGGGACCTTCAAACTGCTGCTCGATTATCGCATGGACATCAAATCGCTGGATGAGGCCGCCTATCATCTGTTGGGGGACCTGGTTGGACGCCCCTTAACCGATGCGCTCAGTACGGTAAGTACTGAGGATAAGGAGGGCAGACTGCAGGCAAGGATGCTACCGCATTTATCCCGCGGGCACAGCATAAGCCATGTGCTTCGTCTTAAGACAGTATGGGGAGAAATGCAGGTTCAGGTTTTATTTGTTCCGCACTTGCTTCAACGCAGGCTCTGCGAAATTCTGGTACTGGGCTACCGTGATCCGCTGCAGCAGCAGCCTATGCGATTGACACAGCGAGTGAAGGCTCCCTTGAACCCTATGGGCAGAAAACGCGAAGGCTTGCTGGACCGGCTGGAGGAGGCGCTGCGCCGGGAAGAGTTCTACCTTGACTATCAGCCTCAGATCGATCTCAAGAACGGGCAAGTCACAGGCGTCGAGGCTTTTGTTAGATGGAGAGACCGATCCGGCCTTGTACTGACCGCTGCCGACTTTATGGTGGCTGCTGAACAGAGCGGAATGATTCATCCGATTGGGGACTGGGTAATGCGGACAGCCTTCCGCCATTTCAAAACCTTGGTGGACCGCGGAACAGCGCCATCCAGGCTCAGTATTAATCTCTCCGCAGGTCAGCTCTTAAGCGAGGATTTTATCAGCCGAGTGAAGCAGATCCTGAAGGAATCCTGTCTGGACTCATCTTATGTGAACTTTGAAATCACGGAATCTATTACGATCTATTCGGAACGGGTGCTTCAAATTCTGTATGCACTCAAGGAGCTAGGCACAGGGATGGCTTTGGATAACTTCGGGACCGGCTACAGCTCCATTAACTATATCCAGCGGCTGCCGATTGATCTTGTGAAGATTGATAAATCGCTGCTTGTCAATCTGGAGCAAGACCGGAAGCATCAATCCATGGTCAAGTCGATTATTGCCGCAGCCAATGAGCTGGAAGTTTCCGTTGTAGCGAAGGGTGTGGAATGTCGGGAGCAGCTTGATTTCTTGACCGGGACAGCCTGTAAGGAAGCTCAGGGCTTTTATTTTAGCAAGCCGTCATCACTCGAAGAACTGGAGCGAAACTATTTATAATTTTTGACCGGATAAGGGGTCTAGTATTTCTTTACGCAGAATTGGGATCCGAATATCTCTGACTAAGGAGATCGACATGCTCATAGACCGTATATTATTTGGAAAACCGTTCAACCAGACCTCGCATAATGTAATTGAAGTTTTAAAGCAGGTGATGAGCGCCAGTAAGCTATTCATCACTGTGAATGACCGTAAGACAAGCATGGTTCTTAAAAGACATAACCCGTTAGAACTGGAAGAATACCAGGAGCAGGGAACAGAGCTTGAGGAAATGTTGTGCAATTTGGTATGTGCCAATGGCCGTATGATGATACATATTCCTGATTTGGAGAAAGACCCGCTAACTGCTAGACTCTCCCTCCCCCAGCGGCTCAGGGGTGGCTCATTTCTAGGAATTCCGTTCAAGCTGGAGGGCGGGCTTACATTTGGAACCTTGTGTGCTATAAGTCCAGTGCCTAACGCCTATCAGAGATGGGAGATTTCTTTGTTCTCATCCGTTGCCGGCCTGCTGACAGATGTGGTACAGCTGGAATATAATTTGCTCAGGGACAAGCTTACAGGCTTGTTTACTCCCTATTATTTAGATGTATTTTATCAAAACTGTGATTTAGAGAAGTACCCGCTTGGGGTCATATATATGGGACTGGATGATTTTAAAGCGGTTAACCAGTATTTTGGGCGTTCCTATGGCGATCTGCTGTTAATGCAGGTTGCGAGGAGAACGGAGTGGCTCTGCGGGGATGAAGCTGCCGTTCTGCGCATGGAAGGGGACAGCTTTGCAGTCATATTTCCGAGCCCTACGCTCCAGGGGTTAATTAACAGGGCACAGGCGCTGCTCGCAGCCCTTCGTAAGATCAAGCTTCCTTCGAAGGAAGCTTGGCTTACAGGCAGTATCGGCATCGCGATCTCCGAGCGGAGGACCGAGGGAATTTATGGGCTGCTGCAGCGTGCGAACAGCCGAATGATGTGGGTGAAGCAGGGGATGAAGAACGATATTGCCTACTGACCTCATCCAGGAAAACTCAGGCTAAAGGAGCTGTCTTGCTAACGGTGTTTACTTCATAAGGAAGGACAGTGATCTATAGCTGTGGGTATACATTCAACAATGGGGCTGCTTGGGCTGTTTATGCTTGGCCTTACGATCGGTGGCCTGTTTGTGGGGCTATGGTTTTACCGGTACAGACTGCGTGCACGTGAGCGAATACATGAGCTGGAGGACGGCCAATATCATTATAGGTCCTTGTATGAGCACAACAAGGATGTCATTGTGGAGCTTGATTTAAAGGGCCGGATCTTAGGCATGAATCCGCAAGCAGAACAAATGAGAGTCTTGTCTATGGAACGGCTTCGGAACAATTCTTTCTCGGAATTAATACGTGAGGATTGCCGGGAGCAGGCAAAAAGTGCTTATTTGGCAGCTGTCAGCGGCTGCTCTTCCGGACTTCAGCTCTATACAGTTGCCATTATAAATGAACCCACATGCTGGGATGTTACCTTCCTTCCTATTGTTATAAGAAATAGGGTTGCAGGTGTATTTGGCATCGGAATTAACCGAACCGCAGAGAAGAAGCTGGAGGCACAGCTTGCTGAACAGGAGCACTCCTACCGATTGATCGCCGAGAGCATGACAGATATCGTGATCGTATGCGATACGAGCGGGGTTCCAAGCTATATATCGCCATCCTTCACGAAGCTAACAGGATATTCTATTGTGGATAGCCTATACCGCCGTCCGGTCTTTATATACTTCGAAAGTGACGTTGCAGCTGAGATGGAGGCAAGCTTTCAATATTTGCTGGCGAACAAACACAGCACCAGGTTCTCCTTTCTACTCTACCATGCAGATGGCAGCCCTATATGGCTGGAGTCCGTATCTACGGCGGTGCTCGCAGAGGATGGCCGGGTGGACCGCATCGTGATCGTGCTCCGCAATATCTCGGGACGAAAGCGGGCTGAACAAAGGCTGAAGCAGAATGAAGAGCTGTATTTAAGCCTTCAGTCCAGCCTGGACGCTTTCTCTAAGGATGCATCTTCCCTGAACCACAGGGCCGAACTGGAGCAGCGGCTGGTCCGCGAGCTTCGGGAGGTGCTAGGAACTCCCCAGGTTTCATTACTGGAGACAGAGGGGTTCTCAACATTCATAGCTGCGGCGGGTAGCAGGCCGGGGGAAGAAGCGCTGCATGCGATAGCAGCCTACCGGGGAGTAAGGCTTCCCTTGGGAGAAATGATCGAGACGGCTTTCGGCCTGTTTTTTTTGGTGGGGGAAGCTAGAGGAAGAACCTTGCTGGTTTGGCTTGACGGTGAGCCGGCCGAGAAGCTCAGCGAGGCTCCGGTTCGAATTTGGGTGAAGACTTTGTCCCGTTATGCAAGTGTATTTATCGACAACCAGCTGAAAATTCAGGACCTGACGGCAGAGCTGGAGCACTCTATTCGCAGCCGGCAAATTCCAGCCTGGTTCATGAGAATGATCTATAAATTAACAGAGCAGGAGCGTATGCGACTGTCTCAGGAGCTGCATGATTCAGCCTTGCAGGAACAGATCATCTGGTACCGGAGGCTGGAGATGCTGAGCTCCCAGTCTAGTTTTCCGGAAGAAGCAAGGGGGGATCTGCAGCAAATTACCGAAGGGCTGCTTGATGTTATCCACCAGATCCGAGTAACCTGTCATGAGCTTCGCCCTCCATTCCTTAAGGAATGGGGGATCATACAGGCGTTGGAAGATCTGTTCAGCAGGATTCAGCTGCGTGCGGACTTCGCCATAGCTTTTCAACATGCGTCGTTTCATACTGTCCTCTCGGATGATCATCTCATCGCCATTTATCGAATCACTCAGGAGCTGTTGTCTAATGCTTATAAGCACTCTCAAGCTACCCAGGTGAATATTACACTGTCAGATGAGGAAGAGGGGGTCCTGCTGGTCTATACGGACAATGGCATCGGTCTTACAGCTGGCCAGCTGCAGGGCTCGCTTAGATCGCTTGGGCTGCTGGGCATTCATGAACGGGTAAGGAGCCTTGAAGGGGAAATTCGGATGCAATCGACGCCAGGAGAAGGACTCTCCGTTCGGATTTACCTTCCTCGGTTTATGACGGATGAATCCTTGTTTAGACTGAACAATACAGATGCAGGTGAGATTTATGTTGAATATACTAGTGGTCGATGACCATCCGGCAGTTACAGAGGGGACCAAGCTGATTTTGGAAAAAGACGGGGAGTTCGCGGTGACGATTGAAACCCAGATCGAGCGGCTGCTGCACCGAGTACAGACCGAGCAGTATGCGGTCATGCTGTTTGATCTGTTCATGCCGTCTATTAACGGCATTGACCTTGCCGCTCAGGTGCTTGAAGTTCAACCGGATGCCGTGATTTTGATCTACACGGGGTTTGACATCAGTCCTCATATGAACCGGCTGATCAGCACGGGTATATCAGGCTATGTCTCCAAAACTTCTACACGGGAACAGCTGGTAAACGCTATACGCTGTGCAATCCGTAAAGAGGTTGTGCTCCCGATTGAGGTGTTCAGAACATTAAGTCAGCAGACGGGCAGGGACGGACATATCTCTTCAGTCGCGGACGCATCAGGCAAAATGGCGAAGCCTGTACTGCAGGAGAGGGATCTGGAGATGTTGAACCAGATTGCGATGGGCAAAGGCAATCGCCAAATTGCAGAGCAGATGTGCGTATCCCAGCGATCGCTGGAGTACAGCTTGACTCATATTTTTCAGAAACTTGGCGTAAAATCACGGATTGAGGCTGTAAGCAAAGCCAAAGATTTGGGCTTGCTGCGTTAAGCCTAAATAACATTAGAACAAGACCGGTTCATGCAGCTAGTTGCATGAACCGGTCTTGTTGTTATTTTTGCGCGTAGAACACGGCAAAGTCCAAATATTTATACATGCAGTCTGCAATGCTAAAGCCGGCCTCCTCCAGCCACACCAGCTGGTCCTCTACAGGAGCGTTGATATCTACCTTACGCCGCTCAATTGAGGCCGAGATGGCCTCGTCGGATAGTCCGCTTTGCCGGATTGCCTCCAGCCAGCAGCGGCGGTAATACGCATCCGACTCGGCGTATCGTCCCTGAACCTGGTCGGCGTTAATGAAGGTGCCGCCGGGTTCGAGCAGCTGGTATACAGTGCGGAACAGCTCCTTCTTCTCTGCATGGCTCAAATGGTGAATGGAGAGAGAGGAAATGACCATGTCGTAGGAATCGGTGAAAGGGTGCTTCGTATAGTCGCCAACCACATATTCCACTTGGTCAGAGCCTGCAAATCTTCTGCGTGCTCCTTCGAGCATCTTCTCGCTCAAGTCCATGAGCGTAAGCCGCGCCGCCGGATACTTCTGCAGCACCATCCCAGACAGCAGCCCCGTGCCGGCACCTAAATCAAGAATGCGCGGGGAAGCGGCAGGGCTCTCCATTAAATTCAAGGCCATTCCATAAAAGTCATCGAAGCATGGAATAAGCTGTCTTCGCTGCATATCATAGTCCTCTGCTACCCTATCAAACAGCTGCTTTACCGAGGATTTCATTTGCTCATCGCTCCTTTAGGTCTTTGCAGACATTTTAAGGGAGAAGTTGCGCAAATGGGAAATACATAATATGGATGAACTTAATAGGTAATAACTATGACGTAGTTTTCAAGTGATTGGAAATGGAGCTTGCCAATTGTGTAATAAGCCCTGGAAGCCATTCCTTAAGATCTGAGAAATGGAAACCTGCTTCTGCTGCCTTGCGGGTGGTCATCCCGAACGAGGCGCTAACCGCATAGGGCGACAGATTGTTGGCCTGCCCGGCGGCTTCCTCGGTTACGGTTTCGATGACAGCCGATTTGCCGGTGCGCACTTCGATTAGCTTCATCAACTCCCGTAAAGACACCGTACCTGCCGCACAGGCATTTACTGCACCGAGAGAGTCGTGGCGCCCTAACCAGAACAGGAATTCGGCCGCTTCTTCCGAAGAGATGAACGAGATTTGGGCATCCGGATCAATCGCTTGAATGGCTTTCCCTTCCATGGCATTTCTGATATGAAAGAGCAGCCGCTCTGTATAGTCATCTATTCCGATGACGAAGGGGAATCTGACTGCGCTTACGGGGAAGGAGGCTTGCTGAAGCAGAACCGCTTCAGCCTGACGTTTGCCCTCGCTGTAGTCAAATTCTTTGTAGGTTCCGATAGTGACAGGATAGTGAAGCGTGTCCACTTCCTCCTCGCTTCGCTCGGCGCTCCCGAATTCATAGACCGAGAGGGAGGAGGTGAGAACATAATGCTTGGTTTTGCCCGCAAATACCTCTGCTGCATCAAGAGCATCCTGGGAGGCAAAGCCGATATTGTCGTAAATTACATCCCAGGCCCGCCCTTCGGCTAAGTGCTCCAGGTCTTCCCGTTTCTGTCGATCGGCCTTGATGCGCTCCACGGAATCCCCGAATGGGTCGGCCGCTTGTCCGCGCGTAGCTACGGTGACCTCATCTCCCGCATCAATCAGACGCTGAACAAGCCTCTTGCCAAAAAATCCTGTTCCACCAAGTACCAGTACCTTCATGTTTAGCCTCCTTTTATTGATTTCTTCGGCTGCAGCCCTACTACTTTCCAAGTAGAATGTATCAAATTGCGAGGGGAAAGGAAAGAAAAGGAAGCGGGGAAGCAAAGAAAAAATCCCCTTGCCATTAGCTGCAGGGGGATGCTTAGCCCGTTACCGGAAATATTAAAGTTAGATCGAATCCGGTTCAATCCAGGTTTGTGACCATGTCTGGATCGCGCTCAGAATGGATTCAAAGGCAAGGCCTTTCTGTGTAAGGGAGTACTCGATGCGGACAGGGGTCTCAGGATAGACGATCCGTTTGACGATTCCTTCGGTTTCCAGCTCCTTCAGTCTCTCAGAGAGAAGGCGTCCGCTTATGTTGAGTGCAGTTTCCATAGCACAGAATCGTTTTGGGCCTTCGAGCAGCTGATAAATGATAAGACAAGCCCAGCGTTTGCTGGCAATTTGAATCCCCTTCTCGAATCGGGGGCATATTTGAGTTTGATCCATCGTTATTCACCTCTGTACTCATTCATTATACCAGATTAATTGCATGAAATGTTATCAAATAATATATATTAATTTAGTTACTTGACATAATTTAATACTGTTATTAAACTAACTAACAAAAAGTTATTTAGATTATAAAGAGGAGGTGCTTACATTGCATTCTGATATGAAACTAGGACCTGTCAAGCTGAAGATAAGCAGTTTAGTTCGCTCAGTTGCCTTTTATGAAGATGTCATTGGACTTAAGCTGTTGAGAAGGGAAGGTAGTACAGCCGAGCTTGCCGCCGCCGGGGCCGAGGGGCCTCTGCTGATTCTCGAAGAGGTGGAGAATGCGGTAAGCGTTCCGCGCAGATCGGCCTCAGGCTTGTACCACTTTGCCATTCTGCTGCCGACAAGGGCGGATCTGGGTCTGGTAACCCGTCATCTGCTGGACCGCCAAGTCTATTTCGGACACGGGGATCACAAGGTCAGTGAAGCTCTCTATTTAAATGATCCGGATGAGAACGGGATTGAGATTTACGCGGACCGTCCTCGGGAAGCTTGGGAGCGCCATGCAGATGGAACTGCAGTGATGACAACGGAAGCGGTCGATTTAGAGGACGTGCTGCAGGAGGCTGAGGGATTAGTTTGGTCAGGGCTGCCTGAGGGGACACGGATTGGGCATTTGCACTTTCATGTGGGGAATCTGGCTGAGGCTAAACGCTTCTATTGCGATGTACTTGGGCTCGACATTGCGGGAAGCTACCCTGATATGCGCGTGCTGTTTGTAGCGGCCGGAGGCTATCATCACCACCTTGGCTTAAATGTTTGGGCTGGAGAAGGAGCTAAGCCGCCTGCAGATCATGCGGTGGGGATCAAGAATTTCACGATTCTGCTGCCTGATTCGCGTGAAATTGAGGCTTTGATTGAAAGACTAAACGAAGCTAGCTATGCTCCAAAGAAGCAGGAAGATGCTTGGGTCGTTCGAGATCCTTGGAATATTGAAATTCGGATTAAACAAGGGAAAGGATGAGCGTGCTTGTGAATAGAAATTATGGAATTGGGCTCTTGCTGTTAAGATTAGTTCTGGGTGCAGTATTTCTGGCACATGGCATTACCAAATTTCAGAATGGAATTGAGAATACTGTAGCTTTCTTTGACAGCCTCGGGGTTCCCGGCTTTGTGGCCTATGCGACCGCTTTAATTGAAGTGATTGGCGGCGTAGCTATGATTTTGGGGCTTGGGACCCGCATCGTTGCAGCGTTGTTTGCTGTCATTATGGTCGGGGCAATCGTGACTGCCCGACTTGCGGCCGGCTTTGTCGGCGGCTATGAATTTGAGCTGACCCTGCTAGTGTTGTCAGTGGCGCTCCTGATTACAGGCAGCCCGTGGGTGGCGGCGGATCGGCTGTTTAAATCTTCTTCCTCTGAAGAGTAAGACCGTTTGGTCAGTGGGATTCATCCTGTTTTTGGGGTATAATCTTGCTTGGAAACCGGCGCATACGATATACTTGTCTCGCCAAAATATGACCAAGTGAGGGAGTAAGGAATGGAAAAAGTTCTAATTTTCGGCCATAAGAATCCAGACACGGATACAATTTGTTCCGCGATTGCCTATGCACATCTGAAGACACAGCTCGGCATGCAGGTAGAGGCAGTTCGCCTTGGCAACGTCAACGGGGAAACTCAGTTTGCTCTTGACCGCTTTAAGACCCCAGCACCTCGGCTGGTTGATACGGTAGCAAACGAAGTGAAGGAAGTTATTCTTGTCGATCATAATGAACGTCAGCAGAGTGCGAACGATATCGACCAGGTGCGCGTTATTGAGGTTATTGACCACCATCGTATCGCCAACTTTGAGACTAGCGGACCGCTCTATTACCGCGCCGAGCCTGTCGGCTGCACAGCTACGATCCTGAAGAAGCTCTACAAGGAGCACGATGTAGAAATTCCTGCATCTATCGCTGGATTAATGCTGTCTGCCATCATTTCGGATTCCTTGCTGTTTAAGTCGCCAACCTGCACGGAAGAGGATGTCAAGGCTGCGCGTGAGCTTGCGGAGATTGCTGGCGTGGATGCGGATAGCTATGGACTGGACATGCTGAAGGCCGGTGCAGACCTGAGCAAGAAGTCGATTGCAGAGCTGGTGGCACTTGACGCGAAAGAGTTCCAAATGGGCTCAAGCAAGGTTGAGATCGCACAGGTAAATGCAGTGGATGTGAACGATGTGCTCAGCCGCCAGGAGGAGCTGGAAACTGCGTTGTCGGCAATCATCTCCAGCAAGGGACTGGATTTGTTCCTGTTTGTCATCACAGACATTCTGAATAATGATTCTGTAGGGATCGCTATGGGTGAGAAATCCACTGCAGTGGAGAAGGCTTATAATGTGTCCCTTCAAAACAACAAAGCCCTTCTTAAAGGCGTAGTATCCCGCAAATCGCAAATTGTACCTATTTTAACAGATACGTTCAACAAGATGTAATTTATATTATCAGCTGAACAAAGCTAGAGGCCGCCGATTTCTGATCGGCGGTTTTTTGTTATTTGCAATTGACTTGCCAGTTGAGTTTGTTAATAATTTAGACAAAACCTTTAATTATGTGACAAATTTAGAACAACTATCATTTTGGCAAAAACGGAGGCTTAAGGATGATAAACAAACAGAATTTCTTACTTCTAGATTTACTTAAGCACGGACGGGATATTGGGTATTACTGCAAAGCCGATGGCATGTGCTTATATGTGACCCCATCGGTTGAAGAAGTGCTGGGGTATTCTCCTCAGGAGATCATAGGCAGACCAAATACCGATTACTGCCATCCAAATGATATAGAGCGTTTTCATGAAGGGATAGATCAAGAAGCGGGAAATCTGGCCAAATTCCGTGTGCGCCATAAGGACGGCCATTATCTGTGGTTTGAAGCCTCGCTTCATTGGACAGAGGACAGGCAGGAATGGTTTGCATTTTTCCGGGAAGTTACAGACCACAAGAAACGTGAAGAGGTGATGGAGGAAGCGCTGGATATTTCCAAGGTGGGAAGCTGGGAGTGGAATATTCAGAAGAAGCAGATCTGGATCTCTCACCAAATTAATCAAATATGCGGTCTAAATTTGAGCGATGAGCATGTGGACCCGCTGCTTCTGCTGCCCGTGATTGTTCCGGAGGACCGGGAGCGGTTCATCCAGCAGATTGAGGAAGCACTGCAGCAGCTTGAGCAGCTGGATACTGTCATTCGCTATATTCATGTCAGCCGCGAAATCAGGTTTCTTCATATCCGGGGAATTATCTCGGTGGATGAGCAGCAGAATCCGATATGCATGAATGGAACTATTCAGGATGTGACCGAGCGCAAGAAGGTAGAGCATCAGCTGAAGGAAACTGTGGAACGCTATACTTCTCTGAAGAAATACAATCATGACGCCATTTTTTCGCTGGATCTTCAGGGCAACATTATTAATACAAACAAAGTGGCTGAAAGATTGACCGGCTATACGGCGAAGCAGATGTCGGGGACAAGCCTGTCGCATTATGTAGGCAATGAACATTGGCGCTGCATTATAACAGATCCATACGAGTCTGAGGAAGAACAGGTTATCGATCAGATTCTTCATAAAGACGGATATTCAACCGAGGTTCTGACCAGTATTGCGCCGATTATTATCGCCAATGAGAAGGTGGGCGTCTATATAATCGCTAAAGACATTTCGGAGCAGAAAAAGCTGTTGAACGCTAAAGAAGCTGCCGAGAATATGAACCGGGCGAAGAGCGAATTCCTGGCGATGATGAGCCATGAGATTAGAACTCCGATGAACGGGGTGATTGGTATGACTGATCTGCTGCTGGAGACGACGGAGCTGAATCTGCAGCAGCAGGAATATGTACAGATTATTCGCAAGAGCGGAGATACTCTGCTGAATATTATCAATGATATTCTGGACTTCTCTAGAATTGAATCCGGCAGAACTACGGTGCTGGAAGAGAGCTTTAGCTTAAGGAACTGTCTGCTGGAGACGATGGATATGCTCTTCGCACAGGCGGAAGAGAAGGGGCTGCAGTTGATGTCTTCTGTGAGCCCATCTGTGCCGGACAGGTTGATAGGTGATCCTGATAAGCTGAAGCAGATTCTGGTCAACCTGGTGGGCAATGCGGTTAAATTTACGTTTACGGGCAGCGTGAAGGTCTTAGTTGAGCTGCGGAGTGAGGATTTGAATTCTGCGGCTCTTGAGATCGAAGTAGAGGACACAGGGATTGGAATTCCTGATGACAAAGTGCCCTATCTGTTTGAGCCTTTTCAACGCATAGATCACTTTATGAGCCGGAAGAGTGAAGGCACTGGATTGGGTCTAGCGATAACCAAGAAACTCGTAGGTCTTCTAGGCGGCCATATTTGGGTAGAACCTCGTAATGGGGGAGGAAGTCGATTTATGTTTACCGTAACTTTTAAGAAGGAACCCGGGCAGAATTTGGAGCAGAATTTAAAGGGTGAGAATGGATCAGAGCAGGCGCGAGCCTCCAAATCACTTCATATTCTTGTGGCGGAGGACAACGATATTAACCAGCTTGTGATGCAGCGAATGCTAGAGAAGCTGGGGCATCAGGTAACGATTGCTGAAGATGGTACAGAGGTTCTTCAGAAGATTGCCTACCATCAATTTGATTTAATCCTGATGGACATTCAAATGCCGCTGATGAACGGGTTGGAGGCAGCGAGGCTAATCCGGGAGACGCTCCCGGCGGAGAAGGTGCCAGTCATGGTTGCAGTTACGGCGAATGCGCTGAAGGGTGACCGGGAGAAGTGCTTGAGAGCAGGGTTAGATGATTATCTCAGCAAACCCGTTAAGAGCGCCGCGCTCGCGGAGCTGATCTCCAGACATTGCGGTTAAATTAGGTGAAGCGGAGCATCCTCATTCTCGTTTTAAACGGTCATGAGGATGCTTTATTATTGACAAAAATAATAAAAAAATATATAGTTGCTTAGACAACTAAAATTTGGGACGGTGTTGTTTTGAGAAATAAACTGGATCAATCGCTAGGTTTTTTCCTGGGACTTACGTATCGTAAGGTATCCCACCTGCTGCTTCAGCGCTTGAAGGAGTATAACATTACTCCCGAGCAGTGGTCGGTACTTGTTCGTATCGGTGAGAGGGACGGGATGATTCAGAAGGAAATTGGCGAACGCGCCGCCAAAGATAAACCTACTACAACCCGGCTGCTGATTGCTTTGGAAGAGAAGGGGTTTATTCGCAAGATTGGCGGGGAAGCCGACCGCCGTTCATTTTTAATTTACATTACAGATAAAGGACGGGAAGTTCTGCAGAAGACAGAGCCTATTGAGCATCAGGTCATGGAGGAGGTAACGGAAGGAATTCCTCAGGCTGAGCTTGAGCTTTTGTTGAAGCAGCTCAACCAGGTAGCCCAAAACGCGGATTACCTGCTAGATAAAGAGAAGGAGTGATTTTCATCAAGACGGAAACATTGGAGAGGCTGTGGAGTAAATCATTTATTATTTTGACAATCAGTTATTTGCTGCTGTTCTTATGTTTGCAAATGCTGCTTTCCCCATTCCCTACCTATGCCAAAGATAAGTTCCACCCGGGGGATTTTACAATTAGCCTGGTTACCAGCTTATTTGCGATTGCGGCCATTATCACCCGCTTTGCCGCCGTGCCCATCATGCGCAAATTTCACCGGAATACGGTGCTTTTCTGCGGTTTGATCCTAGCCGGTTTGGCTACAGTTCTATACTCATATGCTACATCCATTGTATGGCTGCTTGCTCTGCGTGTCTTATTCGGTATCGGCTTTGGACTGGCTAGCACGGTGATGCCAACCTTGGTTACGCAGATTATTCCTAAGCAAAGACTTGGTGAAGGAATCGGCTATTTTGGCCTGTCCACCAGCCTTGCCATGTCCATAGGACCTATGATTGGCCTGTCTGTACTGGACGGCTTTGGCTTTACCACGTTAACGATGCTGGGCACCGCTGCAGTCGTGATTATTTTCCCTCTGCTGCTGGCGAGCCGGAGCATTCCACCGCAGCCGGTGAAGCAGCCACAGAAGCACGGAGCATCCGCCGCTTCATCGAAGTTCTTCAACAAGCGGGTAGTGCTGCCCGCGCTGTTGAATGCGATGCTGTCTATTACTTATGGCGGATTGCTGGGCTTTCTAGCCCTTTACGGCAAGGAGATTCATCTCGATCAGATCGGTCTGTTCTTCCTATTCAATGCCGTTACCGTACTGATTATCCGCCCTCTGTCAGGCCGGATTTTTGATAGCAGAGGTCCGGCGGCAGTCCTTATTCCGGCAGGTTTCATTGTATTCGCCAGCCTGCTGCTGCTGTCGTTTATGCACACGATGCCGGTCATGATTGCAGCTGCCTTGCTGTATGGGCTGGGATTTGGAGCTATTCAGCCGACGACCCAGGCTTGGATGCTGCGGGAGACTACTCCGGAGCATCACGGTGCGGCGAACAGCTTGTTCTATAACTCAATTGATTTTGGTGTGGCTGTGGGCTCGATGCTCCTTGGAATCATCGCCTCCCATTCCAGCTATGCTATCATGTATCGCTGGGCTTCGGGAGTCATGCTGATCTTCCTTGTCATTTTTATGGTTGGACGATTGGGTTCAAGAAAAGGCAAAGTTCGCTCGGTCGAGCTGCAGAATATTGAAGTAGGCAAACAATAATAAATGCTACAGTAAATCGTAAGCGGAAGAAGCGGGAGAAATAGCCCGCTTCTTTTTTTATACGAAGCTGAAGCAAAAATATAGTGACTATCAGCACTAGAGAAAAATATCACATTATCATGGAGTTTATAGGCGTTCTGAAGTAAAATATACTCACTTACGATAAGGGAACAAGCGGGTACTCTAGGGGTGCTTAGGCTTGGCATAGGAGGGTCATATGGAGAGGGAGAGCATACTTAGACAGCCCAAGCAGCGCAAGCTGCTGCTCAGCGCAGGCATCAGCTGGCTGTTTGACGCCATGGATGTGGGAATGATTTCTTTCATCGTTGCAGCATTAGCGAAAGAGTGGGCGCTAAGTTCGTATCAGGTAGGTTTTTTGAATAGCATCAGCTCAGTGGGCATGGTAGTAGGGGCGGCATTGGCCGGGATTTTGGCAGACAGGTTTGGACGGAAGGCCGTTCTGCTCTGGACGCTTATAATATTCTCGGCAGCCAGCGGATTATCTGCCCTAGCAGCCAGCTTTGCAGTGTTGTGTACCTTGCGGTTCATCGCAGGCATCGGACTTGGCGGCGAGCTTCCGGTCGCTTCTACCTTGGTGTCCGAGTCGATGCCGCAAAGCCAGCGGGGAAGGGCGGTTGTGCTGCTAGAGAGCTTCTGGGCTGTAGGCTGGATCGCGTCGGCGCTGATCGCCTACTTTATCATTCCAGATTACGGCTGGCAGGCGGCATTTATTATCGGCGCTGTACCAGCGCTATATGCAATTTATTTGCGTAAGGCGATCGAGGATTCACCGCGCTATTTGAAGCGTAAGGCGGTGCAGAAGTCGCCGCTCGGCCAGCGGATTGCATTGCTCTGGTCTAAAGAACACCGCAAGTCAACCATCATGCTGTGGATTCTTTGGTTTACCGTGGTCTTTTCTTACTACGGCATGTTCTTGTGGCTGCCGTCTGTTATGGTTAGCAAGGGCTTTAGTCTGGTACGCAGCTTCGAATACGTGCTTATCATGACGCTGGCACAGCTTCCGGGCTATTTTACTGCGGCCTATTTCATTGAGAAGCTGGGCCGCAAGTTTGTGATGGTTGTCTACCTGGTGCTTACCGCCGTTAGTGCGCTCTGGTTTGGCAGTGCCACATCAGCAGCTTCGCTGATCGGGGCGGGGATCTGCCTGTCCTTCTTCAATTTGGGGGCATGGGGCGGGATGTACGCATACACTCCTGAGCTGTATCCGACCAAGGCCCGCTCTACGGGAGTAGGTCTTGCCACTTCATTTGGCCGGATTGGCGGGGTTATAGCGCCTTTATTGGTAGGTGTTCTGATTGGCAGAGGTATGCCAATTGCTCAGATTTTTACCATGTTCTTTATCGTTATTCTGATCGGTGCAGCTGCAGTGCTGCTATTGGGTCGTGAGACCCGGGGGCTTGAACTCGAGGACGAGGACCTAAATCAAGCTTTATAATGGAAATTGTGAAGGAGGGGAAGAGGATGGCTAAGAAAAAAGGGGCTCCTCAAGTAAGCCAGAAGGCTGCGGACAAGCCGGCTACTCTGAAGGACATGCTGAACCCTGAGGTGCTAGAGAAGCTTAAGCAGCAGGCAGCAGGGCTGAAGCAGGAGGAACTGCGCAAGCAGGAAGAGAAACATAAGGCCGAAGAAGAGGCCAGGAAGGCAGAACAAAAGCGGCTGGAGAACGACTTCGAACATCTGCTGAACAACAGCACTCAAGATTGGAAGAAGTTTAAATAACCATTCTTTGTTACATAAAAAACTGTCTCTTAACAGCCAAAAGGCTTGATAACTAAGAGGCAGTTTTTTATTTGGAGAGGGACAATAAGAAAAGATTGACTCTAACGCAGCGTTAGAGTTTAGGATGGAATAGCAGGAGGGGAGTAAGGATGTACAGAGTAAAGGAAGTAGCGAAGATGGTCGGAATAACGATCCGCACCTTGCATCATTATGACGAGATCGGCTTGTTCCGTCCTGAGCAGGTGAGCCCTGCGGGATACCGGTATTACTCAGCGGCAGACCTGGAAAAGTTGCAGCAGGTTCTCTTCTACCGGGAGCTCGGCTTCCCGCTGGCAGAGATTAAGGAGATGCTGGACAGCTCAAGCTTTGACCGCAAGTTTGCTCTACAGAATCACAGACAGCTGCTTGTTAGGAAGAAGGAGCGGCTCGAACAGCTAATTGCGACCGTCGATAAGACCCTCCGTTCTATGAAAGGAGAAACCCTGATGAAGAGTGAAGAAATGTTTGACGGCTTTGATATGACCGTTATTGAAGAGCATAAACGCAAATATGCGGAGGAAGCGCGCAGGAAATATGGCGGCAAGATGATGGATGAGGTAGAGAAGCGTACCGGTGCTTATACACCGGGGGATTGGGAGAGACTGACTTTAGAGACTGAGCGGCTGTATCAGCGTGTTATTGCGGCAATGGACAGGGGACCGGCTGACCCTGAAGTGCAGGAAGCGGTTAGAGAGCTCAGAGAGCAGATCACAAGCAACTTCTACGATTGTACGCCGGAGATCTTTCGCGGACTTGGCGATCTCTATGTACAAGACGAGCGGTTTACCCGGAACATAGATCGGCATAAGACGGGACTGGCTGCTTTCTTAAGAGAAGCTATGCATATTTACTGCGACCGCTTGTAAGAGGTTGACATATGCCACCACCTGTAACTATAATGATTACAGGTGGTGGCATAGCAATTGCCTCCTACGTTCAAATCATGAGGAGGAATCATACGATGGCAAACATTGCAGTGATTGGAGCAAGCGGGAAGGCAGGAAAGAATATTGTTCAGGAGGCTTTGAACCGAGGGCATGAGGTGACAGCGATTGTTAGGGACGCCTCTAAAGTTGCTGGTATTAAAGCTTCGGTGCTGGAGAAGGATCTATTTGACCTCACCGAGAACGATTTGCGTTCGTTCGATGTTGTCATTAATGCTTTCGGCGCACCTGCGGGGAAGGAATACTTGCATGTGGATGCAGGAAATGTGTTGATCAAGGCACTAACAGGAACGGAAGTTAGGCTGATTGTGGTAGGCGGCGCCGGCAGTCTTTATGTAGACGAGGCGAAGACAACGCGGGTGATCGATACGCCTGATTTCCCGGATATGTTCAAGCCGACAGCCTCCAATCAAGCTAAGAATTTGGAAATTTTGCAGGGCACGACTGGACTGAAATGGACATTCTTGAGTCCTTCAGCCGAATTTGCTCTGGGCCGGAGAACGGGGAAATATCAGAGCGGTAAGGATCAGCTTCTCGTGAATTCGCAGGGGCAAAGCTATGTGAGCTACGAAGATTATGCTGTCGCAGTCGTTGATGAGATTGAGAATCCGCAGCATATCGGTGAACGGTTCACCGTCGTGTCTGAGAAATAATAAAATAGGTTCTAAAAGGGGCAGTTCTCGTGTCATCAATATGATGACTTGGGGGCTGCTCTTTTTGAATTCATGGTTTCCTAAGCAACGCTATCGTCTTTTTTTCGACTTTTTTCGTAGGACTTTTTTCTTATTTTTTTAATGTAGAAACAAGGACTTTTTGCTGCTTGCTCGAATAAGTAAAGATGAGCTGATTATAAGAATGGATTAATATCCAGAGGGTGACGATCATGCTGGTATGGGAGTTTTTGCTTGGACTTGCGGCCGTTGGAGCAGGTTTTGGATTGGCTCAGCTTAGAAGACAGGTTCCGGTCAAACCGCTTCAGAGCTTCAGAAAATCACAACAATTAATAGCTGGGTGGGTGGCCAGTGAACGGGATATGCTATATTTTCTTGAGCTGCAGCCAACTCCTCGGCTTCGCTATGCCTGTCCACCGTTAGATAGACTGCTGGGAGATCAGCCCTGCACCGAGAAGCTTGATGATGCAGGCTTGTTTCTCTCTCTGCTGCACCCTGAAGATCGGGGGAGAATTGCAGGGATTGATGCTCACAGCTTTGATTTCAACCAACCTTTAATTTATCGTATTCGTAATCATGAAGGTTGTTATGTTTGGTATGAGGAATATAGGACCCCTGTTTATCATCAAGGGGAGCTGTATGCAGTTCAGGGCATATTGCGGAATGTGCATGAGCGTATTCTGGAGCAGACGCGCATGCAGTATAGGGTTTCTCACGATGGAATGACAGGCTTACATAACAGGGAACATTATGAAGAACTGGTGAAGAGATACAACGAGGAGGAATGCCTGCCGCTCGCTCTTATTCTATGCGACATGGATAATCTGAAGAGAGTGAATGATACCTATGGACACCAGCGCGGGGACCTATACATTCAGGAGGCAGCCCGTTTACTGAAAGAGTTCGCAGCGGAGAATGTGATCATCAGCCGGATAGGAGGAGATGAGTTCTCTGTTCTTGTTCTGGACGGAACTCAAGCACAGGCCGAGAGCTTGATCCGTTCCATTCGCCAAAGGATTGCCGCTTATCCTTCCGAGGAAATTGGCTTCTCCATGGATATGTCGGTGGGCTGCGCTTGGACCACGCAATCTATAGGGAGGATGGAAGAGCTCTTTCTGGAAGCGGATCAGGAAATGTACCGCCAGAAGAGCAGTAAGAAGGAGGTTCAACTTCAAGCGCTCACAGCGGCGGCGGTGGATGGTGATGATGTCAGATAACAAGAGGCTTTACAAAAACTAATGTGATTAGTTATAATCAAAACTAACCACATTAGTTTTTTTGCCGAGGAGGCTTAATTTATGAAGGTAACCTGTTATTCCAAGCTTCATCAACTAGCTTTTATGCCGCGCTTATTTCCTGTGAATTGCTATATTGTCGAGGAAGAGGACGGTCTTACCTTAATCGATGCCGCTATGCCCTTCAGTGCGGCTCCGATTCTGAACTACGCAAGCCAGCTAGGCAAGCCTCTAACCCGCATCGTCCTGACCCATGCTCATGGTGATCATGTAGGGGCGCTTGATGCCTTGAAGGCTGCACACCCGGATATTCAGCTTGCGATTTCTGCCCGGGATGCGAGATTGCTCGCCGGGGACAGCTCGCTGGACCCGCAAGAAGAGCAGGTGCCTATCCGCGGAAGCGTGCCGAAGGGGATACAGAGCCGTCCGGATCGGCTGCTCTCGGACGGTGACCGCATCGGCTCTCTGCAGGCGATTCTCGCGCCCGGGCATACCCCGGGCTCCATGGCGCTGCTGGACACCCGCAGCGGGGCGCTCATCGCGGGCGACGCTTTCCAGCTGCGCGGCGGCATCGCCGTCAGCGGCCAGCTGCGGCCGCTGTTCCCGTTCCCGGCGATGGCTACGTGGAGCAAGCAGGCCGCGCTGAGCTCGGCGCGCAGGCTCCGCGCGCTGAAGCCGTCCGTGCTGGCCGTCGGCCACGGCCGGCTGCTGCCTGATCCGCTCGCGGCGATGGACAGGGCCATCGCAGCTGCCGAGCGGAAGCTGCAGGCGGCCGCCGCGAAGGAAGGCGGCTCCCATGCCTAGGGCCGGCCTGGATCAGACGGCCGTGCTGCAGGCGGCGGCGGAGCTTGCCGACGAGCATGGCATAGACGCGCTTACGCTGGCGCTCGTCGCCCAGAAGCTGGGCATCCGCTCTCCTTCGCTCTACAACCATGTGGACGGGCTAAGCGGGCTGCGCCGGAAGCTGGCCGTCCACGGTCTAGAGCAGCTGTATTCGCGGATGGATGAGGCCGCTTCGGCCAGCACGCCGGAGCATGCGGCCTTTGCGCTGGCCGAAGCCTATTTCAGCTTCGCCAGTCAGCGCCCCGGGCTGTATGAGGCCACCCTGCGGGCACCCGATGCGCAGGACACGGACTTAGAGCAGGCCGCAGACCGGATTCTGGAGCTGACGCTGCGCGTGCTGCAGGATACAGGCCTTACCGGTGAAGCTTCCATTCATGCGGTTCGCGGCTTCCGCAGCCTGCTGCACGGATTTGCCACACTGGAGGGGAAAGGGGGCTTTGGCATTCCGCTTGACCTGCTGGAGAGCCTGCGCTTCTCGCTGCGGGCCTACCTGGGAGGGCTTCGCCAAGCCAGTCTTCTATCGGACAAGCAAGAATAACGTGATTAAGAAATATTCAGAGGGGTAAAAGAAAAACAAGTGGAAGTTTTGTAAGAGGATGAAGGTCCGGACACAAATAATCCCCGTCAGGCTAGCATGGCGGGGTGACTTTGCTCACGACCTCGGTGAGCGACATATTATAATCCTATCGTGAAAAATTAAATATTATTCCTAATATATAGAATGAACTAAAGAAATGAATGTTACAGGGCCGTATTAGGCAGTTAAATATAGAAAGATCAATGTAAACTTTAGTTCAATCTATATAACAATAAAAATACAGTAATAAACAGGAAAAAGGAGCGCTAGGCTCCTTCTTCAGACTCAAGACACGTATAACGTGTGACTTTATCCACGACGAGGTGGATGACATAATTAGCAAATCACGTAATAACTCTTGGCATAATAGTAACCTTTTCGTAAGTTATTGTCAAGGATATTTTGTGATTTTTTTTAAAGGCCAAAGGTCCATTTCACCCGATTTTCAAGCCGATTTATGTCTTCCTCGTCTAAATTTCCAAGGTGCTCCTTCAGCCGGATTTTGCTGACAGACGTCGTTTCTTCCGTTTTTGCTGCGGAATCATAGGCCAGAAAGTCGTATTTGTGTTTGAACAGAAAATAATGGCTCTGAAAGCGGGGAACGGGCAGCCCTTCACGAGTAACAACGGCTTGGCCGGTTTTGAAGTTCGTCTTGGATTTTAAATTCTTGGTCAGCGGGATCACCAACACATTGCCTGAGGTTGAATTGACTGTATTGTTAGAAATGATGACCACCGGACGTTCCTCATTCTGTTCACAACCGATATTTTCCCCAAAATTGCAAAAATGAACCGCACCCCTTACCATTTTCCGACCCATTTGTGTTTTTTCGTTATCGATCCACTGGTGGGCCAGCTGAATTTTGACAGGTTTCCAGGCTAATATTTGCTCTTCCTTCAGCTTCTTCTGCTGTGTCAAACGATCCCGGCGAACGGGTGGGCGACTTGTGTTTGTTTGATGTTGTTTATCGTTCATTGTATCCTCCCCGAAGGCAACTCTTTACCGTTTCTCTAGGAATATGGTGAATATACATGTGCAGTAATAACAAACATATTTCATTTTTACACTATATAGCAGGCCTGTTAAACAAATAGGGAGAAAAAAATTAGTATGCTTAGTTCTATCATAAAACATACGGAGCCGACAGGCAAAATTGTTAAATATACCCTAACGAGGTACCAGGCACATAAAAAAACCGAAAAAGCCCCAACACTAGAGATGTCTGAACCATGTATGTATAGATTTTACCTCTTACAAGCAGCAAGAAAGGAGATTGGGGTATGTCCAGTCAATGCGGGAGTTCGGGGACTCAGGAGACAAAAGGGGATTTGAAGTGGTGGCAGCTGTCACTCTTGGGAGTAGCATGTACAATCGGAACGGGGTACTTTCTCGGGTCGGCCCTTGCTATTCATATCGGAGGCCCAGCTATTTTAGCGGGATTTGTGCTTGCAGCGCTCGGAACTTATACGGTGTTTGATGTTCTATCCAAAATGACAGCTGATCACCCGGAGAAGGGTTCCTTCCGGTCTTATGCCAAACGGGCTTTTGGAAGATGGGCCGGCTTCAGCAGCGGCTGGGTTTACTGGGCCTCGGAGCTTCTGATTATGGGCAGCCAGCTTACGGCTTTATCCATCTTCTCGAGGTTCTGGTTCCCGGGGATTCCGATGTGGATATTTGCCGCAGGGTACGCTGTCTTGGGATTGATTGTTATTCTGGTGGGAAATAAGCTGTTCGATTCCATTGAAAATGTTTTATCGGTGATCAAGATTGCAGCGATTCTAATGTTTATCGTGATCGCCGCTGCAGCCCTGTTCGGCTGGATTCGCGGCGGAGGGCACCGGCCGGAATTTCCGCATACAGCAGGTGCGCTGCTGCCGCATGGTTTTACCGGCTTGTGGGCCGCTTTTATTTATGCTTTCTATGCGTATGGCGGCATTGAGGTGCTTGGACTCATGTCACTGCGGCTAAAGAAGCCGGAGCAGGCGCCGATGGCGGGTAAAATCATGCTCATCATGCTCATCACACTTACCATTCTGTACGTGTTGTCCTTGGGGTTAGCCGTAACCATGGTTGCCTATAGCGCTTTTGATCCGAAGAAGAGCCCGTTCATTACGGCGCTGGGCAGCTATGCGCTTCCATTTATTCCACATGTCTTCAATGGAGTTCTTATTATTGCCGGCTTCTCTACGATGGTGGCCTCGCTATATGCTGTAACGACCATGCTGGTTACTTTAGCAGAGGACAGCGATGCCCCACCGGTGTTCGCTAAGAAGGTAACGAAGAAAGAGCTGCCCCTGCTTGCCATCGGCCTTACAGCTGTCGGCCTTATCGCCTCGATCGTGCTGGCGCTGGCTATGCCAGGAAAAATCTACGAATATGTAACCACCGCAGCCGGATTAATGCTGCTGTATAACTGGCTGTTTATCTTGTTTACGGCTGGTAAGCTGCTTGAGCTGAAACTCCTCGGCCAAATCATGAGATTTACCGGGATGGCACTGATTCTGCTCGCGGTTGCGGGAACACTGTTTCATGGAACAAGCCGCCCCGGACTATGGGGCAGCCTGATTTTTGTTCTACTAATCGGCGGGATTACTGTTCTGCTTCAGTTTACAGTTTGGAAGAAGAAGAAGCCGGACAAGACCGTACCGAAGAGGCGGGTAGCGATCAGATCCAATAAGCGCCCTGCCCACTAGAAGAGCAGGAGAGCGGCTTGATATCCGAAGTAAAGGCCAAAGCCGATCAGCGAGAGGCCTGAACCTGCTGAAATGATCTTTAGAGCTCTTACGGTCAGGAAGCGGCGGAAGGCGCTGGCGAAGGTTGCCATGGTTACATCCCAGAGAATGACGCCTGAAATAATAGCACAGCTGAAGAGAATGAGCTCGGGAGTATCGTGGGTCGTCGCCGTCTGGGCGAGTACGGAGCCGTAAATACCCAGCCAGAATAGAATGGACATGGGATTGGACAGGGACATAAACAGGCCGGCGAAGAAGGACTTAGATAGCGGCTCGCTGCTGCGCGTTTCTTTAAGTGTAATTTTGCGGGCAGACCAGAGGCTCTCCACTCCGATATAAATCAGGATAAAAAAACCAAAGGACCACAGGAAGGACTTCATGAAGGGGGTGTCCAGGAAATGGACCACTCCCAAATATACCAGGATCATATAGATGATGTCGCCCATCACAGCGCCCAATCCGACGAGCCAAGCGGGCATGAAGCCACCCCGGATTCCTTTGTCGAGCTGAGCGGCATTGATCGGGCCGATTGGAGCTGACAAGGAAAGACCGAGCAGCACATAGCTTAACAGAACCATCAGCACTCCCCCTACACATTTGGCAATATACTTGTACAGCTTATTCGGACAGGGCTTCAAATAGAATCTGCTGAATGGGAATCTTGCAGATGACATACTTGCAGATGATAAAAAGGGTTGCTGCACTTAAGAGAGACGACAGCAATCGGCGGGTTTTGACAAGCCTAAGGCGAAAGTGCTACCTTAGAAGCAAATAGCACATAAAGGAAGACGATTACGGATATGAGCAAATTTGCTAGCAATTATATAATTACGATGGATGATATCGTACGTGAGGGAGACCCCATTCTCAGGACGGTGACCGAGCCAGTCAGTCTGCCTCTAGATGAGGAGACGCTTGGCGAGATGGATGCCATGATGCTGTTTCTGAAGAACAGCCAGGACGAGGAGCTGGCGAAGAAGTATAAGCTTCGGGCCGGAGTGGGGCTGTCCGCCAATCAGATCGGCTTGAACAAACGGATGTTTGCCGCTTATTTCAGCGATGACAAAGGGGTCATGCGGGAGTATGCATTATTTAATCCGAAGATTATCAGTCATTCGGAGGCGATGATTTATCTTCCTGAAAGTGAAGGTTGCCTGTCTGTGGACAGGTCTGTTCAAGGGTTTGTGCCGCGCTACGAGCGCATTCAGATCGGAGCCTTTAACCGTGAGGGCGAGCCCGTGAAGCTGCGCTTCCGCGGATTCGCTGCTATCGTGATGCAGCATGAGCTGGATCATTTGAACGGCATTATGTTCTATGACCATATTTCAAAGGAGAATCCGTACAAGCTGCCTACTGGGGTGCAAATTTCAAGTTTATATTAATGTAAAACAACAAAACAGCAAAAAGCGGCCCAATCGGCCGCTTTTTGCTGTTTTGTTGTTTAGACCTGGATGCTGTTCGAGGGGGGAGGCTCTATTCAAGCCAGCCCATCTTCTCCGCAATGCTGATGGCATCGATTCGGTTCTTCGCCTCCAGCTTCTGGATCAGCTCAGACACATAGTTGCGGACCGTCCCGTAAGACAAGAAGAGCTGGACGGCGATTTCTTTAACGCTGAGCCCGGTGGCCAGCAGTCCGAGCACCTCGCGCTCCCGCTCGGTAAGTGGATTCTTCGGCTCCCAGAAAGCCATGGACAGCTCGGGACTAATGGCCCGACCGCCCGACTGGACCCGGCGGAGCGCGCGGCTGAGCTCATCAATCGGAGAGTCCTTCAGCAGGTAGCCATAGGCACCAGCCCGCATTGCGCGCTGGAAGTAGCCAGCTCTTGAGAAGGTGGTTAGAATGACGGCGCGGCAGGAGTACTGCTCGTCTTGAAGATATTCGGCCACTTCAAGTCCTGTCATCTCAGGCATCTCAATGTCAAGAATACAGATGTCCGGCGAATATTCCTGGATGAGCTGCACCGCTTGGCGGCCGTTCTCCGCTTGGCCCACAACCTCGATATCATTCTCCAGATCCAGCAAGGCCGATAGTGCGCCGCGCAGCATAGCCTGATCTTCCGCGATGATCACTCTCATATTTAGAAGTCCTCCTTTGACGGCGTCTTGAGGATTTTAGGAATTTGAATGGTCAGAACAGCTCCTGTGCCTGGTTCCTGACGAAATTCCAGTCTGCCTTGAACCAGCTCCAGCCTTTCCTTCATCCCGAGGAGTCCCCGTCCTGTTGTAGATGTTATAGACCTGCGGGGCGGTGCTCCTGTTCCGTTATCACTGATCGTTAATGACAGCAGCCCGGGAGTATCCTCGATCTTGATGACGCAAACCTGGGCCAAGCTGTGCTTCACCACGTTATTCACGGCTTCTCTTAGACAGAGGCCAAGAATATTCTGGGTGAGCGGCGGGGCATCAAGCTTGTCCGCACCGCCTTCAAGCTGCATTCTGACCCCGGCGGCACTAAGAATGCTCCGGGCCTGAAGGAGCTCTTCCTTGATCGACAGGGAATTCATCCCCGATACAAGATCCCGGACCTGCTGTAGTGCCGAGCGTGAAGTGGTCTGGATATCCTTGATCTCTGCGGCCGCCCGCTCGGGCTTCTTGGTGAGAAGCTTCTCGGCGAGCTCGCTCTTGAGCGTAATCAGGGATAGCGTATGGCCCAGCGTATCGTGCAGATCCCGCGAGATGCGCTGCCGTTCCTCGATTTTGCTAAGCCGGGCAATTTCCTCATTGGCAGAGGACAGCTGCCGCTTCAGCTCATTCGAATGTCTGATCATCCGCATGATCCAGGGGAAGACAGAGATAATGAGGGTTGGCGGAAGCAGGCTGAGCCAGTCACTTGGCTGCATTCTTCCCATATTCAAGAGGAGGATGACAGCGAATAGAAGCAGCTGCCCGCTTATGCCAATGAGGAAATGGCGTCTGTTCTCCAGCATGCCTAACAGGGCGGCAGAGAAGAAGCCGAGCATCAGCAGGTTCGGATCAAGCATCAGACTAAAGTAAGCGATGATCAGAATAAGGAGCAGGGCAAAGGGCACTCGGTACCTGCGGTACCAAAAGCCATGTACATAACAGAAGGCGAACAAGGCAAGCAAGCTAAGTCCGATCATTTTTTCAGCCAGAAAGACCGGCTTCTGAATGATCAGGTACAGAGGCGAACCCAAGTACACCAAGAAGAGAAGCGGGATCAGCTTGAAGGTTTTAAATTCGTTCCAAGGTTTAGGATTCAGTTAGATCGCTTCCTGTCTTCTCAAAATATATGTTGATAATAACATAAAGAGAAGAATATACGCAGCCAGAATGGCGAAGCCGGCCCAGCTCACAGCATGGCCGCTGAGAATATTCCAGGCTCCCTGCGCGTAGCGGTAGGAGGGAAGGAATTTAGCCAACTGCTGGATGAAGGATGGCATGATGGTTATAGGCATCCACAAGCCCCCAAGCACGGCAAGTCCCATATAGAGGATGTTGGCAATGACTTGCACGACCTCTGCGGACTTGAGAGTGCCAATCAGCGTGCCTAGAACCATGAAGGGGAGGGCGCCGATCCACAGCCATAGACCGCACAGCAGCCACTGGGCCGGCGTCAGCTCGATACCTTTGGCAAGTCCCCCAACTGTAAACATGATGACAATGGTACCTAAATTGAGGATTGATTGAGATATCATCTTGGACAGCAGGTAGACGCTGCTGCGCAGCGGGGCAATCCGAAGCAGACGGGTCCAGCCCTGCGCGCGCTCCTGAGCGAACCTAACCCCCATCGTAATCAGATTGGTGCCGATAATGCCGAAGGCTGTCATGGACATGAGATAGTAGGCTTTCCATTCGATTCCCTGCACCTGCATATTATCGCCTACCGTACTGGTGAAGATGAAGTAGAAGATAATCGGCATCAGCATGGAAAAGATGATGAAGCGGCGATTGCGCAGTGTACGCAGTATTTCAGCTTTACATTGAGCTTTGATAGAGTTCATCATGGTCTGTCATCTCCTTGAATGAGGCTGCGGAAGGCGCCCGCAAGTCCACCGCTTTGAATGTCTATATCGCGAATATCTAGCTCGCTTCGAACCAATGCATAGATCAGCCGGTCGGTATCCTGGCTGAACAGACTGACCCGGCGTCCGTCCCACTCTGCATGCAGTACACCCGGCAACTCCTCTAGTGACTCGGCATCCACGTCCGGTCCAGCTGTAAAGGATACGGCTCTGCTTCCTTGAGAAGCCTTGATCTCTGCCGGTGATCCATCAGCGATCAGCCGCCCTTGATTAATGACAAGAATTCGGTCGGCCAGCTGGTCGGCTTCCTCCAGATAGTGTGTTGTCAGTACGATGGTCCGGCCTTCTTTTTTCAGCTGGCGAATTGTATCCCAGAACAGCTCCCGGGAGGTAATATCCATACCTACTGTGGGTTCATCCAGAAAAAGCAGCTTGGGGTCACCCGCCAAGGCGAGCGCAAAGTCCAGTCTGCGCTTTTGCCCGCCGGACAAGGAAGAGGCATACTTGGCTTTGACATCCTGCAGGCCGGACAGGACAAGCAGCTGCTCTAGCGGCAGGGGCTGTGCGTAATAGCTGCGGAACAGATCAATCGTCTCCCCGACCTTTAGACGGTCAACGACGCTGATATCCTGCAGCATCGCTCCCAGGTGCTGGTGAACGCCCCGGTCCAGGGGACTGGCTCCCAGAACGCGAATACGCCCCTGTGTCGGCTGGGCCAGACCCAGCATCAGGGAGATCGCGGTCGTCTTGCCGGCCCCGTTCGGGCCGAGCAGGGCGGTGACGCTCCCTTGACCAATGTCAAGCGACAGATCGCTCACCGCTCGAACGCCTTTGTATTCTTTATATACATGCTCCATTGTGATCGCGGATTGCATAAGCTTAGCCACCTCGTTTGTTTGATGTCTTCATCGTACCTGACCTGGCAGAGTGGGAGTATTCCTAAATGTCATGACTTGAGGATGACAATTGTCATGTTTTACTTGTAGCTGTTAGGAGACTCTAGTTGACATATAGCAAGGGGCTGTACTATTTTGGTTGGATGGGGAAATGAAAGAAACCAAGTACCGAACAGATCATTCGAATTAGACTAGAGGAGTCATAACCAACCTATGCATATGTTTAGAAGAGTCCCTATTAGAGCCCTGCTTCCTGCGGTGATGGGCTTATTGTTTTTTTGTCCTGTATTTATAACGGCTTTCAACAACAGCCTGAATTATTATTCTCTTCCGGCTTTGGCCCTCACGATATTTGCGGGTCTGGCAGTGATTTTGCTGCTGATCTGGGGGGCTGCCTGCTGCAGTAAGAGGCTTTTTCTCCTGCTGCTGGCTGGCGTTGTCTTGGCCTTGCGGCTTGGCTGGATTCTGTGGGTGGATACCCCGCCTTCGTCTGATTTTCTCACGATGCTGGATGCGGCGAAGCAGGCGGCTGCGGGAGATTTCTCTTTTGCGCGAACGGAGTACTTCCTGCGGTGGAATCATCAGCTGGGGTTTACGGTCTATGAGTCGCTGCCGCTAGCGCTGTTTGGGCAAGCCGTATTTCCGCTTAAGCTCCTGAATGTCTTGTTCAGCACCGGAACCGTAGTCCTTGTCTATTTACTTGCTGCACGTTTGTTTGGTGAGAATAGTGGCAGGGCAGCGGGGCTGCTATATGGTCTATATCCGCCTGCCATTCTCTATTGCTCGGTGTTGACGAACCAGCATTTGTCGATGTTCTTATTCACGCTTGCCGTATATTCGGCGCTGCGCACGTCTACCGCCTTCAAGCATTGGCCTATCATCGGTCTATGCTTAGGCGCTGGGCAGCTGATCCGCCCGGTCGGCCCGGTATATCTCGGTATCTTTGTGCTGATCGCGGCGCTACAGATTATAGCGGGTTGGCGTAATCACGGCTTCAATCTCTCTAGACTTTGGCCGCCGCTGAAGCGGGTGGCCGGCGTGCTTATCATCTTCATAGCAGTTGGTCAGCTGTGGTCCTACAGCTGGTCTATCTTAGGGGCCGCGGACCGCCCGCTTGGCGACCGCGAGCCCTATTGGAAGGTGATGGCCGGTCTCAACCCGCAGACCACCGGCGCATGGTCGGCTGACGATGACGCTTATGCGAGAAGCTACCCGCTTGGGGAAGAGCGGGACCGGGCGGAGTTGTCCAAGATCGGTGAACGGCTGGAAGACAAGGCGGGACTGCTTCATCTCTTGGGCGCCAAATTTGACCACATGTGGGGCGTGCAGGACTCAGCAACGTACTGGTCACTGACCGGAACGAGGCAGGCGGGCCTGGACATCCCGCTGACCCGCATTGAACGGGTGTTTTATTTATTGGCTTCAGGTCTAGGCTGCTTTGGCTGCATCCGGCTGGCCTTGAGAGCCCGAAGAGACCAGAAGCAGGAGCATGCTGCCCTAGTGGAGGTCGAGACCTCCCAAAGCCTGGGATTTCCCCTTCTTGCCTTGCTCCTGCTGGGTTATGCCGGAATCCACCTGCTCATTGAGGTTCAGCCGCGTTACCGGCTGGATATGCTGCCGCTGTTCTTCGTCTTCTCCGGACTTGGGCTGTCTACACTTGCCTACACCCGCCGAAAGACCCGGACGCCGTCTCATCAAGGACAGGTCGAAGCAGGGATGTAGCTTAATTTTTAAGTCCATTAGCCGCAGCAACCCGGCTGCACAGGCTTGATTTATTTTTTTGGTCCCGCTGGCATGGCGGGGCCTTTTCTTATGTCCTTGCTTGTCCTTGCTTCACTGTATTCACAAAATTTTTTTGAGAAACAGGCAAACTTTATTTCGCAGTTCCTCGTTCCAGATATGAAAACCGCGCGGGGTCACGGCATGTGCCCATTTCCATTTAGAAAGAGGATTACCATGATTAATATTGAACAGTTAACTAAAAAGTACCACGGAGGTGCCTATGCACTGCACGAGGTGACACTAACGCTGAATGAAGGAATGGTCGGGCTATTGGGCCCCAATGGGGCCGGGAAGACGACCCTGATGCGCATATTGGCGACGCTGATCCAGCCGACTTCAGGTCATGTCACGGTTGGAGGGATAGATCTGGGGCAGTCGGAGCAAATTCGCCAGATGATCGGGTATTTGCCGCAGCAGTTTCAAGTATATCCGCAGCTGACCGGGCTGGAGTATCTGGATTATGTAGGCGTCATGAAGGGGATGACAGACCGCGTACAGCGGAAAAAGGAGATCGAACGGCTTGTGGAAGAAGTGAACTTGCAGTCGAAGGCAGGGCGCAAGGTCAGAACGTATTCGGGCGGGATGAGGCGCAGGCTGGGCATCGCCCAAGCGATGCTTGGCTCGCCTAGAGTGCTGATTGTGGACGAACCGACAGCCGGGCTCGATCCGGAAGAGCGTGTACGGTTTCGCAATCTTCTGACCCGCTTCAGTCTTGGCCGGGTGGTTCTGCTGTCCACACATATTGTCGGTGATATCGAGAGCAACTGTCGGCAGATTGCTGTTCTGGATAAGGGCGGTCTGCGGCTGTCTGGAGAGCAGGCCGATCTTGCGGCTTATGGCCAAGGCAAGGTGTGGGAGGTGCTGCTGGGTGAGCGTGAGTTTGCGAGGATTGACCCGATGTCAATCGTCTCGACCCGGCGCACGGATGAAGGCATATGGTGCCGAATCATCGGTGAAGATCCGCCGTCAGGGATTCAGGTGAAGAAGGCGGCGCCGACGCTGGAGGACGGCTATCTAGCGCTTCTGCACCAAGGGAGACGGGAAGGGGCATCGCTTCATGTCTAGATGGATGAGACAATTCCGGCTGGAGCAGCGGCTGCTGTGGAGCAACCCGCTCTTTGCACTGATTTTTCTGCTATTCTCCGGAGTGGTCGGCTTTTTGCTCTACCATGGGATTTCCACAATATCCACCAATTTGTACCGTAGAATGTTCCTGCTTAGCAGTGTCGGTCAGACGCTGACGCTGGGTCCTGCTATCCTGCTCGGTATCCTGATGATTCGCCGAGACTTGCTTAGGCCTGCTTTTGAATGGGGCCGTAGTCTGCCTGTGTCTACGGGTAAAGTGATTTCCGCCAAGTTTGCTTCCGGCATGCTGTACTTAACGCTTTATACCTTGATCACGATAGGTCTATTCGGATTGTATTCTGCGCTTGAAGGCGTGCCGGCTGCCGAATATTTGGCCCATTGTCTGCACTTTGCCGGAATGTATGAAGTTTCCTACATGGTGACCCTTGCGCTGGCCATGCTGCTTGCGCTGGCCATCCCGAACCGGGTCGTATATCTGATCGGGTTCTGTGCCTGGATGTTCGGCACCTTCTTCATGGAGGCTTTCATCATTGACCAGAACAGCTGGTATTTCTTGAAGACCTTTCATTTGAATCAGCTGTTTGTCCAGAACAGCGCAAGTGTTGAGAACGAGCTGTGGGGATACCGTCTAACAATGGACGAGAATGTATACTCTAAGCTGTTTGTGCTAAGTTTCACCCTTCTGCTGCTTGTGATATGTGTACTGCTCGTTAATCGCCTGCGCCCTAGTGCCAAAGCGCGCACCACCTGGATGGTGTCCGGCCTGGTTCTCGTCTTAACGCTGGCAGCCATCGTGCCTTACGGGAGTCTGTGGGCGACCCGGTATGGCGACCTTAACAGCAAGTATAGAGATGAGAGCATTGCAGGCTCTGCAGATATGAAGCCTGACATTCTAGGGTTATTTCAAGTGGCGGATTATGACCTTAAGCTTAAGCGGCAGCGAGGAGACCAACTGGATATAACGGTAGCGATGCGGATTGCGCCGAAGTCGGTGGAGGGACGATCAGAGATCAAGTTCACACTGAATCGGGCCTTTGACTTGAAATCCGCGGCTTGGAATGGCAATGCAGTCAAGGCTGACCGCGAAGGGGACTATGTGACGCTAAGCCTGCCTGAGTCCTCTGAGGATGTGCTGGAATGCACCCTTCAATACAGCGGGCGGATTATGGACTTTGCGGCCAGGGAGACCCAGTCCGAAACCTATTATGCCTTTGCGCGGGGGGACGAGGTGCTGCTGCCCTCCTATATGGCATGGTACCCGCTGCCGGGACAGCAGCCGCTCTATGTGAAGGACCCCGGGCGGGTTCAGCCAGGCATGGTGATTGTGGGCCCAAGTTTCTTACCAGCTCACTTCAGACTTGAGGTGGCGGGCTTCAGCAAGAAGCTGTACGCTTCGGTTCTTGAGAAGTCGTATCAGAAAGGAACTCAAGAGTTTGAAGGAGACCAGGTTACCGAACTGAGTCTGTTCGGGGGAGAATTGACAGAGATCAAGAGTTCCAAGCTGCCGCTCACCATCGTTACTTCTTACTATAATAAGAAAGAGGACCAGGAGCTGCTTAAGGCTCTGGAGCAGCGATATGCTTATTTTGCATCCTGGCTGCCGGATTTGAAGCATCGTGTGAAGCAGATTATTGATTTTAAGTATAACGGGGATTATTTGAGCTATCGCGAGGATGAGATGAATTCGGAGTCTTATATTGATCTGGGCTTAATTTCCAGTAGCGATCTGGACAATTCCTGGCGGGCTGAATTCTGGATGAATGAACTGCTGCTCGGGACGCGAAGCGGGAGTTACATGATTACAGATACTCGCAAGGACATTCGCCTGCCATTAAGGGCATTGTTCTGGTATGTATATTACCGTGATGGAGAGGGCTTGAGCCCGGCTAAGGTAGAACAGACCCAGCGGAGCGTGCTGATGCTGGGTGAACTGTACCGCGGTAAGGAGGGTGCACCGAATATTGGGCAAAAGCTGAAGAAACAGGTCGATGAGGCACTGGATCAGGGCAAGGCGCAGCAGGTCAAGGAAGTGCTGGCTGCGTTGTACAAGCGCGGCATAGAAATTCCTAATACCAGCAAGTATCCTTCGGCCGTCTCGCGCCCTATCTCTTATGAAGATTGGCAGATAGAGTGGAAACGGGTGATGGGAGATGAATAGGCTGAAGCTGACAGTTTCCAAGATGGTTATCGATCTTAAAATATATAAGCAGCCTGCGGTATGGCTCTGCCTTGCCATCTATGCTGCTTATCTTCTTAGCATTCTCTCTGGTGATCCGGATAAGCCACGAACGGTTTATTATTACTCCGAGCTCGGTATGTTCCCGCTGTCCATCATTATTACGGGAGCGCTCTTTCAGCGGGAGCTCTCAGGCGGGACGGAGGTGCTCGCTAGCTATCCGGTTTCTCTGGGGCTTATGACTTTGCGCAAATGGCTGCTTTCTGTCATGCTCGTGCTGCTGGCCCACGTCGGTTGGATGGGGACCTATCTCTGGAAGTATGGTGGGATCCGTGCCAAGCTGTATTCTTGGAGCGGAGGCGAGCCTTCTGTCAGCCTAGTGAGTCCGCTGCAGCTGCTGCAGCAGATTACACCGGCTTATCTGTTTCTGATGGCGCTCACCACCTGCTGTATTCTGTTGGTGCATCGTGTGTATGTCGGGCTGCTGATCTCCTTCGGCATCTGGATACTTGAGACGCTGACCAGCGGATTGATCATGGCTCGATGGACGCTCTATGCTACCTATCTGCCGCCTAGGGCTTCTTATACGGCCAATCGTGTAGGCCTGATGGTTGGCTGTATCTTTCTGCTTGTCATAGCAGTGGTACTGGCTGGAAGAAGGTCCCGCTGGCTATCCAAAGAAGAGGAAGAATAGTCTTATCAAGAAGTGGCTTGCCATGGATTGCAACTAATGAACTTTACTAAAAGCGGGTGAAAGGGGGGACGGCATGATCACGGATGATGAATTGATAAGGCGAATGGCAGAAGGGGACCAGGAAGCCTTCGAGATGCTGGTAACCCGCTATCACGGTCCCTTGCTCAGCTATGCCGCACAGCGCCTGGGGGATCGGGAGAAGGCCAAGGATATCGTTCAGGAGACCTTCATCCGTCTCCTCAGGCATTTGCGGCAGCAGGGAGGTCTTGAGCATGTTCGTCCTTGGCTGTACCGGGTTATTCTCAATCTGTGCCGCGATTATTGGCGCAGCGCAGCATTCCGGGCGGAGACAATGGCCGGCGGCGAGCTTCCGGAGCAGGCCGATCCATCCTTGAGTACCGAAGCGGAGCTTGAGCGCTGGGAGACGGCGGGGGAGCTCGCTGCCAGCCTTGAGGCTCTGCCGGAGCCGCAAGGAGATATTATCCGTCTGCGGTTTTTCCACGATCTGAAGCTCCAGGAGATCGCGGATCTGCTTGTCCTTCCCCTAAGCACGGTAAAGTCCCACCTGTATGGGGGGCTGCGCAAGCTGAAGAAGATTGTACAGCCGCATGGGCCGGATGCTCACCCCAAGGTACGTGAGAGAAACGGCCGAAAATCACTAGACAAGGAGAGCGAGGTGAAGCTCCATGAGTCATTCCATCGATAATGAGCTCCGCCGTTTGGAACAGGAGCTAAGGGGGCCTCTCGCGGAATCCGTTCAGCCGCCTCCGACACCTGAAGAGACGGCAGAACTGATCCGTGCGCTGCAGGGAGAATTCGATCACCTGCGCAAGGGGGACGGGTTCGTACCGCTGGGCTTTAACCCGCAGGTCGATCCGCCGTCTCTGCGGAGGCTGCTGCGCAGCCAGTTCCGCCTTAATCATAAGGCGCTGTTCTTCTCAGCGGCAGCCGTGTTCATCATGCTTATTCTGTTCATGAATGAGATGAATGTGTTCTCATTCACGGGACAGTTCTCGCTGTCACCAGACATCATGTTCCCGCTAATCACCCCGCTGCTGCTGATCGCCTCGCTATTGTTCGGCAGCCGCACCTGGGATGCGGGCATGCGGGCGGTGGAAGGCGTCACCCCATATCCGCCAGCTTTAGTGCTGTATAGCCGGATGCTGATCGTTATGGCAGTGGTGATCGGCTGGGCGGGAATCAGCTCGGCGGTCATTGGTGTGAATTATGCGGCAGATCATACTTTAAGCATGAGTGAGTTTCTGCTTTTTCTGGCAGAATGGCTGGGTATTACCCTATTTACCGGGGGCGTAGTCATGTTTATCCTATTTCATAAGGGTATGAAGCTGGCCGCCGCTTGCTCCACCCTGTTGTTTGTCGGATGGCTCTGCTATCAGAATTATATGCCGGGACGGATCACTTTGGAGGCTCGTGGCGGCGTAGACTTAAGTCTGCTGATCTTGGGAAGTGCTCTCATCCTGGTCTCTTACATCAAGATTTTGCATTTACAGGCATTCGTACAAGGAGAGAACCATGATTCGTATTAATCAGTTGGAGCAGCATTTGGGGGATTTCTCTCTCTGTGTTCCCAGTGCGGAGCTTCTGCCCGGCATAACCTTGATCGTGGGTGCCAACGGAGCAGGCAAGACCACCTTGCTAGAGCTGCTTTCCACGGTTCGGCTGCCGCGCAAGGGGCAGATTCTTTATCAGCAGATGAGCACAGCAGATCATCTTCCACTGATTCGCAGCCAGATCGGCTATGTCCCTTCCGAGATTGAGCTCTATGGCGAGATGAGCATCTATAAGCTGCTGTCTTATTTGGCTGAGCTCAAAGGGGTCATCGACCCCGCAAATGTACAGAGGGTCATTGCGGAATTTCAGCTTGCTCCGCTGCGCAGAACTAAGATTAAGCGCTTGTCTCAGGGCCAGCAGCGCCGTGTAGCTGTTGCCCAGTCGATGCTGGCTTTCCCGCGCTTCTTGTTTCTGGATGAGCCGCTGAACGGGCTCGACACAGAGGAGCGCAAGCGAATTATCGCAAGGCTGGTAAGCTATGCACCCGGAAGAGTCATAGCCGCCTGTGTGCATGAGCTGAATGAATGGGAGGGCGTCTGCGACCAGGTGCTCTGGATCGAGCAGGGGAGAATTCGCTTCTTGGGCAGCGGATCTTCCTGGAGGAGCAACTTGCCTTTATCGGTGTGGGAAGGGCAGGCCGGCAGGAGCCAGTTCGAATCAATTCCGCCCAGTCAGCTCATTCATTTTCGGGCGGAAGAAGACGGATTCTATGTCAGAATTGTAGCGGATACGCCGCCTGTTCCCGGCATGCTGGAGGCATCGCCGACTATGGAGGACGCTTACTTTATCCGGCGGGTACATGGCCAGATGTTAGCGGGTAATTAATTGCAGCGAACGTAGGACATAGACGAGAAAGGCCTGCTTACCTCCCCCTGAGGGTGGTATGCGGGCTTTTTTGCTGTCATTTTTTATTTCTCATTAAATTTATCGGAATATACTATTCAAATGGCAGATTTTATGAGAGAATATTGAAAATTTAAATTTATGGGAGGGTTCATCATGTCAGAGAATACGCGTCAGTGGGCTTTTGAGACATTAGCCGTGCATGCCGGGCAGGAGCTTGATCCTGCGACTTTATCCAGAGCAGTTCCGTTATACCAGACGACTTCCTATGGTTTTAGAGATACTGAGCATGCAGCGAACTTGTTCGGTTTGAAAGAGTTCGGCAACATTTATACTCGCTTGATGAATCCGACAACGGATGTTTTTGAACAGCGGATCGCTGCACTGGAAGGCGGCGCAGGAGCGCTCGCCACTGCGTCCGGACAAGCGGCCATTACGTTCTCCCTGCTGAATATTGCCGGAGCCGGGGATGAGATCGTCTCATCATCTACACTGTACGGCGGGACTTATAATCTGTTCTCCACGATGCTACCTAAGCTGGGGATCCATGTCCGATTTGTCGACGCATCCAATCCAGAGAACTTTCGTGCTGCGATCACAGAGAAGACGAAGGCAATTTATGCCGAGACACTGGGGAACCCAAAGGGAGATATTCTGGATATTGAAGCTGTGGCGGCTATTGCGCATGAGAATGGCATTCCGCTTATTGTGGATAATACGTTCCCAAGCCCATATCTGCTGCGCCCGATTGAATTCGGCGCCGATATTGTTGTTCATTCGGCGACGAAGTTCATCGGAGGGCACGGCACCTCGATTGGGGGCGTGATTGTGGACAGCGGCAAATTCGACTGGACTTCAAGCGGCAAATTCCCGGGACTTACCGAGCCGGACCCGAGTTATCATGGCGTGGTGTATACAGAGGCTGTTGGACCTATCGCTTATATTATCAAAGCAAGGGTACAGCTTCAGCGTGATCTTGGGGCTCCGTTGTCGCCGTTTAATGCCTGGCTGCTTCTTCAAGGCTTGGAGACACTACATCTGCGGATGGAGCGGCACAGTGAGAACGCTCTCTATGTGGCTAAGTATCTGGAGGCGCATAATGAAGTGGAGTGGGTCAGCTATGCGGGGCTGCCAAGCCATGAGTCCTTTGAACTGGCTAAGAAGTATTTGCCGAAGGGGCAGGGAGCTATCCTGACTTTTGAAATCAAGGGCGGTATCGAGCGCGGACGGCGTTTGATCGAGAAGGTCAAGCTCTTCTCGCATTTGGCCAACGTAGGGGATTCGAAATCGCTGATTATTCATCCGGCCAGTACGACACATCAGCAGTTATCTGAGCAAGAACAGTTGGCAGCAGGAGTAACACCGGGGCTTATTCGCCTGTCTATTGGGACAGAGTCCGTTACGGATATTCTGAATGATCTGGAATCTGCTATTCAGGCCAGCCGCTTATAAAAGCGTGCTCTCATATGGTTATACGCGAACGTTCTTTCCTGTATAGGAGGGAGCGTTTTTTTATGTCCATACCGTTTACAAGCTGAATTAGGGGGTATATAATAATTGTAGAAAAGTTGCATTAAACCAATATTATTGTACCAGTACAAAAATGATTATCATTCTCATTCACATGCTGCATCGGGATTATCCCGATGCAGCATGTGCCATTTTCAGGGGATTAACAATGCTTCTCATTCTCATTAATCGATATCAATCCGAGAAAGGAACGTGAATCATATGCAAACTTCTACAAAAACTTTGCTGCCAGCGAGCCAGGCGGCGGGCGCCAGCGGCAAGCAGCCGCACCGTAAACGTAAATCTTCTCTGCAAGCCCTGCTCCGGCACGGGGAGATGCTTCAGGCACTGGGCAGCGGAGCCTTGATGCTGGCAGGCTGGGGGGCGGGCAGCTGGTCGCATGTATTATCGGTCATTCTGTATGTTGCTGCTTATGCTGTGGGCGGCTGGAATAAGGCTAAGGAAGGCGTTGAAACCTTGATTAAGGAGCGCGATCTCGACGTGAACCTGCTGATGATCGCAGCAGCCATGGGGGCAGCCTCCATCGGATACTGGAATGAAGGAGCTCTGCTGATCTTTATCTTCGCAATGAGCGGGGCGCTGGAATCGTTCGCAAGTGAGCGCAGCCGGAAGGATATCTCGTCCCTGGCTGCACTGAAGCCGGAGACAGCTCTTCGGCTGGAGAAGGACGGCGTGCAGCTGGTCGCGGTGGAAGAGCTGAAGGTCGGAGACCTGCTGCTTGTTAAGCCGGGTGAAATCATCCCGGCAGACGGGAGAGTAGAGAGCGGAAGCTCGGCCGTCAACCAGGCATCCATCACAGGTGAGTCCATCCCGGTTGACAAACTTACAGGAGATGAGGTGTATGCGGGAACCTTGAATGGCGAGGGTGCCCTGTATGTAGAGGTTACCAGCCAAGCGGAGAGCTCGCTGTTCTCCAAGATTATCATGCTCGTGGAACAGGCCCAATCAGAGGTTCCTGCCTCGCAGCGGTTCATCCAGCGGTTTGAAGGTCTTTACGCGCGGGGGGTGGTCGGACTAACCCTGCTGCTGATTGTTCTCTCACCGGTCGTATTCGGCTGGTCCTGGGGAACTTCCTTCTATAAAGCCATGGTGTTCCTGGTGGTTGCTTCTCCGTGTGCGCTCGTCTCTTCCATCATGCCAGCTATGCTGTCAGCGATGTCAAGCAGTGCCCGCCGCGGATTGCTGTTCAAGGGTAGCGTTCATATGGAGAACCTGGCCGCTGCGGCGGTAGTGGCTTTTGACAAGACAGGAACCTTGACAGCCGGAAGTCCTAAGGTGACGGATCTCTTGGTTTCTGAAGATGAGCAAGCGGATGAGATTCTGCGAATGGCCGCTTCTGCAGAGCAGCTGTCAAGCCACCCGCTGGCCCGCGCTATTGTAACGGAGGCTCAGAACCGCGGACTCCAGCTTAAGGAAGCCTCTCATATGAAGGCGACAGCCGGATTGGGGATTGAAGCAGAGATTGACGGCAGCAGCTGGAGCATCGGCAAGGCCAAGCGCCCATCCGGGGAGCTTCAGAAGTGGGCTGAGGAAGGCGTTCAGAAGCTGGAGATGGAGGGCAAGACCGTCTCGCTCGTGATCCGGGAAGGAAAGCCGGTCGGCCTGATCGGTCTTAGAGACGAGATCCGGCCGCAGGCGAAGGCAGCCATTGAACGCCTGCATAAGCTGGGCGTCAAGGCGGCGATGCTGACGGGTGACCATGAGGCAACGGCACAGGCGATTGCGCGTGAGGCAGGCGTTGATCTTGTGTTCAGCGATCTGCTGCCGCAGGATAAGGTCACCCATGTGAAGGCGCTGCGCGAGCAGTTCGGCAGCGTCGTCATGGTCGGCGATGGTGTGAACGATGCGCCTGCTCTTGCAGGAGCCAGCGTAGGCATCGCCATGGGCAGCGCGGGAAGCGCCACAGCGCTGGAAGTCGCAGATGTTGTGCTGATGAATGACAATATTGAGCGCATTGCCGGCGCGATCGCTCTCGCCCGGCGCGGACAGCGCATTGTCAAGCAGAACATCATCTTCGCCGTCTCTGTGATCACCCTGCTGGTTGCCGGGAATTTTGGCCTTAGCATTCCGCTGCCACTCGGGGTTATTGGCCATGAAGGAAGCACGATCCTTGTCATATTGAATGGTCTGCGCCTTCTGCGGCCAGGTTACTAAAGCCTTGATGTTGTGCATTTATTAGATTCCAAGTATCTTCATCATTCCTTCATTTAACCTTCATCTTATACTCCCGGTAGGTATATTGACTGAATTTGGGAGCTGAAACATAATGAATACAAGAACACTTACATGGGATTTGGATGAGAGCGGGCTTCTAGCATTTACGTTCAGTAAAACGCTAGAACCGTTAGATTATAGGGGGAATGATGGATGTATAAATCAATTATTATTGGAACAGGACCTGCCGGACTAACGGCAGCGATCTATTTGGCACGTGCGAATATGAATCCCTTGGTGATTGAGGGGCCACAGCCAGGCGGGCAGCTGACGACTACGACAGAGGTTGAGAACTTTCCGGGCTTCCCAGAGGGAATTATGGGGCCTGAATTGATGGATAATATGCGTCAGCAGGCAGAGCGCTTTGGCGCAGAATTCCGTACCGGCTGGGTGAATAGTGTAGATCTTAGCAACCGCCCGTTCAAGCTGCAGGTAGAGGGGCTCGGCGAGCTGGTTACCGAAACTCTGATTCTGTCCACGGGTGCTACGGCTAAATATCTTGGCATTCCGGGCGAGCAGGATAATGTTGGCCGCGGGGTTAGCACCTGCGCAACCTGCGACGGATTTTTCTTCCGCGGTAAGGAAATTGTTGTGGTTGGTGGCGGAGATTCCGCCCTTGAGGAAGCAAACTTCCTGACTCGCTTTGCTTCCAAGGTGACTCTGGTACATCGTCGTCAGGAACTTCGGGCCTCGAAGATCATGCAGGATCGCGCCCGGACCAATGATAAGGTAGAGTTTGCCCTGAATCGTACCCCGCTGGAAGTGGTTACGAACGAAGTTGGAGTTACGGGAATCAAAGTCCTTAACAATGCGACGGGTGAGGAAGAAGTCATTGAAGCAAGCGGTGTATTTGTCGCTATTGGCCATCATCCGAACACGGGCTTCTTGAAGGGTCAGATTACAACCGATGAGAATGGTTATATTGTAGTGAACCCAGGCACTTCCGAGACCAATATTCCAGGTGTCTTCGCTTGTGGAGACGTACAGGATACCCGTTACCGTCAAGCGATCACGGCTGCAGGCAGCGGCTGCATGGCAGCGATTGATTGTGAGAAGTACATGGAGAGCTTGGAGCATGCTGCGGTTTTGAAGTAAATGGTATGAAGCTATAGCTGTCCCAACACCATTTAAGGAGAGATTTATTCATGGAGAATGTCATTGTTTACACCAGCACGAACTGTCCACATTGCCGTCAAGTGAAGAGTTATCTGTCCGAGAAAGGCGTTGCTTACGAAGAGCGCAACATTGAACAGAATGAAGCCTATGCAGAACAAGTATGGGAGATGGGCGTCCGTGCCGTACCTCTCACATTGATCGGTGAGCATCACATCTTAGGGATGAATAAGACGCAATTCGAGAAGGTTCTGACAGCGCAGGCCTAAATAAAGTGGAAGTCGCAAAAAAAGCGGGAGGGAGGAACGGACCTTTAGGTGAGGGCTGTTCCTCCTTTTTTGCTATAAGATGAAATCAACCTTGGGATTCGCCTCTGCTCGACAAAACTAGAACAACCGGCAGGGGAGAAGCTGTGTTACAATCTTATTAACAGATTTCCAGCAAGGATGAGCCAGTGAATGGCCTACACGGACATACCACAGAGGAGGAGATACGATGAAGCGTCTCCGGTTTGCAGCCGTTCAGGTTGCACTCGCGAGTTCAATGCTGCTCGGTGCAACTACGGCAGGAGCGGTAGGAGATCAAGCGAATACGATAGCAGCGAAGGCGGAAGCCTCCTTAACCTCGATCTATCAGGTGCAGCAGAGGCTGACCAGCGCCGTTAAGGGACAGGCGGGTAGCGTGACCTTTAAATATAAAGGGAATGTGAGCCGGCTTGAATCCATGCTAGATCAGGCGGTGCTCGCCGCACTGGACAGTGACCCGTATATTCGCTATATTATTGACCGCTATACGTATAAGTGGCGGGGAACCTCGTCAGCGGTGCAGGTAACGGTAACCTTCAAATATAGGGAGACGCCATCCCAGACGGCTTACGTAAATTCACACGTAAAGCAAATTTTGAAGAAGATTATTAAGCCCAGCATGAATGACCACCAGAAGGTCAAAGCTATTCACGATTGGGTCGTTCTAGATTTGAAGTATGATACTCGTCTTAAGAAATATACCGCTTATGAAGGATTAACTACAGGAGAAGCCGTCTGTCAGGGCTATGCGCTTCTCACGTATAAGCTGCTCCAGGGGGCTGGGATCAATAACAAGATTGTGGAGGGAACCGCAGGGGATGTGCTGCACGCCTGGAATCTGGTCAAGCTGGATGGGCGATGGTACCATCTGGACACGACCTGGGATGATCCGGTTCCCGATCAAGCCGGACAAGTCAGCTATTCCTATTACTTGTTGACGGACAGCCAGATTGGCCGGGATCATTTCTGGACCAAGAGCTATCCAGCAGCCAGCACGTCTTACCGCAATACGGTGGCCGCGCTGAAGAAATCCGATACCTCAAGATTGGCTTTCTACAATCAATTGGAACAGGAAGTCGGGTATGATCTCTATCAGTCGGATCAGGTGGTTCACAGCGCAGCCGGCCTTCAGAATAAGGTTAAGCAGGCTATTAAAGCAGGCAGTCAGAGCGTAACAGTGCGCTATAACGGGACGGATCGTGCTTTGGTGGAGGACTTAACCAGTCTTTATGATCTCGATATTGATGATATTATGTATTATACGGAAACCCTTGATAACACGAATGATATTAAGGTGAGGATTGAGTGGAAGTAGGAAATTAAGTTTCTGGGAATGATATATTTCATTTTATATGCGGGAAGCCAGCAGATTATTGCTGGCTTCTTCGTATTTGGAGACAAACCGGGAGTGGAGGGGCAGGCTTCCTTCAAATCCAGTTATCCTCGGATATGCGTATGTATAATCTCAATTTTCGGCCATATGCTCTTCCAATTCTTCTGTAGAATACGCTTCTCGTAAATGAGGGATAGGTTCGGGTCTGCTGCAAAATATAGAGTCGGTCTTACCGTCAGCCGGACGGCGTCTTCAATGCCCCAAGGCGCAAGGAGCACAAGCTGCTGATGCTCATCCAATCTGAGCCCTAGGGCGGTTGCCGTCTTGCGGGAACCTGGATACGGCATCTTCCGCTGACTTATAGGGAGGCAGGTTATTGACCACATGCATCCTCGCCTGGTTCTTGACCGACCAGGGAATGCCGGGGGACATCATCTTAAGCTTCTGTTCCAGTTCTTTCTCTGTCCTCTCGTCAGCACGATCTTCATCAAAATAAATGACGTCAATGTCCGGCAGAGGCGTTCTTTCCGTGAAGCCGTGAAGAGTATCCCATATTTTTGAGCGGACGAAGCCGGCACAGACCCATGAGTCCGGCAGGTTCAGCGACCTTGCGGTAAGGAGAATATCCATCATATAAGAGTCTTGCTTCACAAGCTCGATAAGGTCCTGTTCGTTGTTTATCACATAATCGCTCCTTTTTCGACCCAGTCTTTTGAGGCTATACAGTAACTATAAAGCTTGGCCCTAACAAAAAGGAACCCTGCAAAGGGTTCCTAGGATTCTTTAAGCTATAACTTTTACACTTCGGGATGCGTCCCGGTCTCCAGATCACATTCCTTCAAAGGGACAACCTTGGTACGCTTGATCCATTTGTATCCGAGCCAGAGCAGCAGCACCAGCGGAACGCTTAAGTAGGAAGCTACGAGTCCCATCCAGTCAATGTGCCCATCGGAGATAGCTGAGGAGCTTTGCCCGACGATTACGATGAAACAAAGCACGAAAGCGAAGATCGGTCCGAACGGGAACCAGCGCGCCTTGAAAGGAAGTGCCTTCAGATCCTTACCTTGTGCCAAGTAGGCTTTACGGAACCGGTAATGGCAGACGGCAATTCCGAGCCAGGTAATAAATCCGCACATACCTGAGGCATTCAGCAGCCAGTTATACACCACGCCGTCTCCAAAGGTGGAGGCCAGGAACGCCAGCATGCCTACGACCGTCGTCAGCAGCAGCGCGTTCATCGGAATCCCGCGGTGGTTGACTTTAGCCAGGAATTTAGGGGCTTTGCCCTCCTTGGCCAGACCGTACAGCACCCGGGAAGAAGCGTACATGCCGGAGTTGCCGGCGGACAGTACGGAGGAGAGGATGACGGCATTCATTACAGAGGCCGCAAAGGCCAGGCCAGCCTTCTCAAAGACAAGTGTGAACGGGCTGACGCCGATGTTCTCCAGATCGCCTTTCAGCAGGTTCGGATTCGTATAAGGAATCAGGAGGCCGATAACGAGAATAGCTAAAATATAGAAGATCAGAATCCGCCAGAACACCTGGCGAATGGCCCGCGGCACGCTCTTCCGCGGATCCTTGCTCTCTCCGGCAGCTACGCCGATCAGTTCGGTTCCTTGGAAGGAGAAGCCGGCGGCCATGAATACACCAAGCACAGCGAAGAATCCGCCATGGAATGGAGCATCTCCGACCGTGAGATTCTTGAAGCCTACCGCCTCGCCGCCCAGAATACCAAAGATCATCAGCACGCCTACTACCAGGAAAATAATAACCGTAGCGACTTTAATAATAGCGAACCAGTATTCCGATTCTCCGTATCCTTTAACGGACAAGATGTTCAGGGCTACAATGACCGCCAGGAACAGGAAGCTCCATAAGAAAGATGAGCTGTCCGGGAACCAGTATTTAATAATCAAGGTTGCTGCCGAAAGCTCGGCGGCAATGGTAACCGCCCAGTTGTACCAGAAGTTCCAGCCGAGCGCAAAGCCCAGGGCCGGATCTACAAATCGGGTGGCATAGGTTCCAAATGAGCCTGAGTCCGGCATGTAGGTTGCCAGCTCTCCCAAGCTGGTCATCAGGAAGTAAACCATAATACCAACTGCCGCATAGGCGAGGATCGCCCCCCCAGGTCCGGCTGCCGAAATTGCACCGCCGCTGGCCAGGAAGAGCCCGGTCCCAATCGAGCCGCCGAGCGCGATCATCGTCATGTGCCGGGCCTTTAGGCCTTGCTTCAGCGTGGCGCTGTTTTGTTGGGTCTTACTCATGAATAAGCACACTCCTTATCGTTCTTGATCATGTCCCATATCATGCGAAAAGATGCGCAAAAAGACCGCTGAATCCTTCAGCGGTCTGTACGTATATACGTCTGTGCCGCCGCATCATATTAACATGAAGATAGCTCAACACGATCATTCCATGATGAATGACCGTGACAGTCCTGCTCCTTTCGGATACAGTCCCAGCACGAATCCTTGAAAGGGAAGCATAGGATTCGCACTTCGGCGGCGATGCCTTTCTACCGGGTTCATTGGCGGCTTCCATGCGCCTCCTCCGGTATACTCTTCATAACCGCGACCTCTACCTCATCTATCTGTGATGAGGCTGCTATTCAATTGTTCGGGTAAAAACAACTATCAAAGTATAAAACATATAAACGTATCCGGCAACGGTATTTTATGTTAGCCGGAGAATTCTCATCAAATCTTCATGCGCCCTAAGGTTCGGCCGCTGGCGCTTCTAGCCTTCGTTGCGTTTGGCCATCTGCTGCCATACCGTGCCGGCAGCTTCTTCTCCGGATTCGATCCGCTCCAGAGCCATACGGGCCTGCAGGCCAACTTCGAATTCCGGGTCCTCGGCCGCTTCCTGCAGCGCATCCTTGGCTTCTTCGCCGCCGACTTCATAGAGGAAGCGGGCCGCGCGCCAGCGAACGAGCTTGCTGCGGTCGCGCAGCGCTTCGATCATCGGCCCGGTGGCTGCCGGATCGCCGATGTCGGACAAGGTATCGCCGGCGGTGCGGCGCACGGCGGCCGAGCTGTCCTTCAGCGCGGCATAGAGCAGGTCCATGGCCTCCGGCGTACGGATGTCGCCGAGATAGACGACGGCCAGGCGGCGGACCTGCATCTGAGGATCGCGCAGAGCTTCGGCAAGCAGCGGAATATCCGCTTGCTCCGGCGGCAGCCCTTCCAGCGCGGCATAGCGCGTGCGCCAGTCCTCGCTCTTCAGGAGTTCCCGCACCTCTTCCGGACGATAGGTCCGGCGCTCCTCGGTGAACTCCTGCTCGCTTCGGCCATGGGCGATGGCCTGACTTACGATGCTGGCCAGCCGGTCTGCCGGATAGGCCGCTTCGAGCTCCTGCTCGACTTCGCGTGCGATCTCCGGCAGCTCACCATATCTGACGCCGTAATCCGTAAGCTTGCGCTCCTTGATCAGGGTGGCGCTCGCCACTTCAGTTACGGCGTTCACGAACCGGTCGGAGAGGGAGATGCGTTCCTCCTGACCGCCTGCCTTCACGCGGATTTGCATCGGAATGCCGCGGAAGAACTGTACGAAGACCTGAGCTTCGCCGAAATGGCCGGCAGCGCTTTGGTCTTCGGGACTCCAGGAGGAGGCAACCTGCTCCTGTCCGAATTGCTCCTGCACGGCGGAGAGGACGGCCGACCAATCGGCATTTCCCTTGCGGTCCAGAGCGACAAAGTCGGCCGTATGGAACACGCTCTTCACTCCCGGAATGTGAAGCATCTTCGCAATCCATTCCGGGGCTGACCGTTCATTCTCGGTAGTATATGTTCTGCGGACGCCAGGAGCCAGCGACTCATCCAAATGGAGCTTCATGGTGTTCGGGCTCGGCGTCGGTTCAATAAAGACAATTTTCATGGATCATGCACAGCTCCTTTCGTGTCTATTTTACAACAATTGCATTCCCTTTCCCAAACTGAACTAAGCGGATGTCTACATTTCTCGGAATATAAAGGAATAAAAAGGAGAATTCGGAGGGAAAATGTAGCAATGAGAGTGCTGACCTAGACTATAGGGCCTTATGGCCAAAGGAGCTGAACCATGACGTGTCTAACCTTGATCCCGTGCTGATGAGCCGGCTCCTGACAGGGCTGACCTTGTTTGTACATGTCAATTTTGCAACTATCGGGGTAGGTGTGCCGCTGATGATCGCCCTCGCCGAATGGAGAGGGGTCCGGCGCAATGATCTTCAATATATTCTGATGGCTCGTCGCTGGGCAAGGGGATTCGTTATTTCTGTCGCCGTAGGCGTTGTAACAGGGACGGCCATCAGTTTGCAGCTCAGCCTGCTGTGGCCGACATTTATCCGGGTTGCAGGACAGGCTGTGGCTTTGCCGATGTTCATGGAGACCTTTGCCTTCTTCATTGAAGCGATCTTCATGGGACTATATCTGTATACCTGGGACCGCTTCAAGAATCGGTACTATCATCTGCTGCTGCTAATCCCCATCGCGATCGGGGCGACGGCTTCTACGTTCTTCATTACGTCTATGAATGCCTTTATGAACAACCCACAAGGCTTTACCCTGAAGAACGGTGTCTTTACGGATGTGGATCCTTGGTCCGCCATGTTCAATCCTGCGACACCCACGAAGGTGTCTCATGTGCTGGCAGCTTCTTATACGGCAAGCGCCGGGCTTCTGGCGGGCATCGCAGCCTTCAGTCTGCTCCGGGGCCGGAAGCATGATTATTACAAAAAGGCGCTGAAGCTTACGGTGACTGCTGCCTTTGTATTTGCCGTGTCCACGGCGATTATCGGCGACTTCTCCGGTAAATATCTGGCACGGTATCAGCCGGAGAAGCTGGCTGCAGCGGAGTGGCATTTTGAGACGATGGAGCGGGCCCCGCTGATCTATGGCGGGATTCTGGATGAGAATAACCAGGTGAAGTACGCAATTCGCATCCCTTATGCGCTTAGTATCCTGGCCGGAAGCAATCCGAATGCAAAGGTGATGGGGCTGGATGAGATCCCTAAAGAGAATGTACCACCCCTCAGCATTCACTATATGTTTGATCTGAAGGTCACCAACGGGGTGCTGCTCGTGCTGATTCCTTTCCTATACCTTGTGCGGGGGAGGCTGCCCGGACGATTTAAGATCAAGGGGCTGCCCAAATGGCTTCTCGTCGCCATCGTAGCCTTGGTTCCGCTAGCCTTCGTTGCCATAGAGCTAGGCTGGTTCTTTGCAGAGGTCGGTAGACAGCCGTGGATTGTCCGCGGCTATATGAGAGTATCGGAGGCGGCAACGACCTCACATAGTGTTGGCTGGATGCTGGTGCTATTCGTAATTTTGTACCTCGTGCTCTGTTATTCCTGTCTAAGAGTGCTGCACAAGATGTTTAAGAATAAGAGTGCGGAGGAAGAGCTGCAAGAGATGGCAGCTGCGGAAGGGGGATGGAGATGAGCTATCAGGTGATTGGAATTACGGTGCTATGGACCTTTCTTTTTGGGTATTTAATTATCGCCTCCATTGACTTTGGTGCAGGCTTCTTTAGCTTCTACAGTGTGATGACAGGACATGAGAACAAAGTCCATAATTTGATTCAACGGTATTTGTCTCCTGTCTGGGAAGTAACGAATGTCTTTCTAATCTTTTTTGTGATCGGATTAATAGGCTTCTTCCCGGACACCGCCTATTATTATGGGACTGCGCTGCTCGTCCCGGGCAGCTTGTTCCTGGCCTTGCTTGCCATTCGCGGTGCTTATTATGCCTATAACACCTATGGAGTAAGCAAAGCAAATAATAAGCTGTACATGGGGCTGTACGGAGCTACCGGATTGCTCATCCCGGCCTCGCTCTCAACGGTGCTTGCGATATCCGAGGGAGGCATTATTGAGGAGCGGGGGGATTTCGTCCTGCTTCACTGGTCGAGGTTCTTTGCGAATCCTTATACCTGGTCAGCGGTTCTGCTGGCCCTTGTCTCGGTTCTGTACATTTCTGCGATGTTTATGACTTACTATGCGGACCGCGCGGGTGACCGTGAGGCTTTCAATATTTTGCGAGGCTACGCGCTGCTGTGGAGCGGGCCTACCATTCTCGCCTGTGTGTTTGCCTTTTTTGAGATCAACCGGCAAAATCCTGTGCACTTTCAGAATATGCTGAATATAGCCTGGATGTTTATCGCTTCGCTTGTCTGCTTTATCGGGGCCGTCTATCTGGTATGGAAACGGAGCAGAATCGGCTTGTCGATCGTTCTGGTGCTGCTGCAATATGCCTTTGCCTGGTACGGATATGGGCATTCCCATCTGCCCTACCTCTTGTACGATTACATCAACTTGAATAAGAGCTTTACCAATCCTGCGATGGCGACGGCCTTGATCACGGCGTTTACATTGGGACTCTTGGTGCTTATTCCGTCCCTGGTACTGCTGCTCCGGTTGTTTCTGTTCGACGCCAAATATGTCCGGGGCGAGCTCCGAAAGAAAGGATCTTGAAGTCTATGGATATTGAATTTTTCATCATGATGTACGCGCCCCAGCTTGTGGTCTTAGCGGCGGTTGTCTTCCTGTTTGTCTATTGCGCAAAGTTTAAGGACCCTCAAGGATAGGGGAGGTTTGGAATTGGCCTGAAGTTTCGCTAAAATATAAATATACACTATGCGTCATATCGTATAGCTGGCAATGCGGTTATAAATAGATATAAGGGAACAGGAAAATTGGAAGGGAGGACCCCCTTTTCATGGCAAGAAACCGGTATAGCAATTTGGACAATGTTAGCACAGACAAAACGCTCAAGCAGTTCCGCCAATGGCGAGAGGAGCGCCGGAGCAAGAAGAAGGATTACTCCTTCGTGATCCCGAATATGCCGCCAGAGCTTGAATTTTTGCGTAGCAACCGTGAGGAGCCGACCATAACCTGGATCGGCCACTCCACCTTTTTCATACAGTATGAGGGACTAAACATCATTACAGACCCGGTATGGGCTCCGCGAATGGGCCTTCAGCGTCGCCTTGGCACTCCCGGAGTCCCTATTGGGGAAGTTCCTCAAATAGATCTTATTCTCATCTCTCATTCGCATTATGATCACATGCATGTCTCTTCCATCCGCCGATTGTACGGAAGTGAGACAAGGGTTATCGTTCCGGCAGGGCTGAAGCGGAAGATGGAGCGTAAGGGCTTCAGCCGCTGCCAAGAGCTGAACTGGTGGGAGGATATTACGTTCGGCAACTTGAAGCTGTCCTTTGTGCCTACTCAGCACTGGACACGCCGCACACCGTTTGACACCAACACCTCCCATTGGGGCGGGTTCGTGCTTGAAGGGATAGGTGAACACCGGGAGGGCCGTCCGCCGGTGATTTATTTTGCAGGAGACAGCGGCTACTTTAAAGGATTTGAAGAGATTGGCAGCCGCTTTGCCATTGATGTGGCCTTGCTGCCCATTGGCGCTTATGAGCCGGAATGGTTTATGACCTCACAGCATACAACGCCCGAGGAGGCACTGCAGGCCTTTGTCGATGTAAAAGCCAAACTCATGATCCCGATGCATTACGGCACCTTTAGGCTTGCAGATGACACGGCCCGCGAAGCATTGGATCGGCTGGAAGAGGATAGGAAGCGACGTAATATTTCAGAAGAGAGCATTCGGGTGATGATTCATGGGGAGACTCTGAGGCTTTCCGAATTGTAGCAAGCTAAATTGGCGGGCTTCTGGCACAAAACCCTTCGACAGTCCGGAGGGATAGTATGATATAATAGTTAGCCAGTAGTGTGATTATATATAAAGGATGGTAATGCTTTCATGATTAGTACAAGTGGTGTAACGCTCCGCTATGGAAAACGGGCACTTTTTGAAGATGTAAATATAAAATTTACACCAGGCAACTGTTATGGCCTGATTGGAGCTAACGGGGCAGGCAAATCGACCTTCCTCAAGATTCTGTCCGGTGAGATTGAGCCGAATTCAGGTGAAGTTCATATGTCCCCGGGCGAACGGCTGGCGGTTCTGAAGCAGAACCACTTCGAATATGATGATTTCCCAGTGCTGGAGACGGTAATCATGGGCCATGAGCGCCTCTACAGTATTATGAAGGAGAAGGACGCTCTGTATGCGAAGCCTGATTTCTCCGAGGAAGACGGTCTTCGAGCCGGTGAGCTTGAGGGAGAATTTGCGGAAATGGATGGCTGGAATGCTGAATCCGATGCCGCCTCACTATTGATTGGCCTCGGGATTCCCCGTGACCTTCATGACAAACTGATGCGTGATCTCAGCGGTAATGAGAAGGTTCGCGTCCTGCTGGCTCAAGCGCTGTTCGGCCATCCGAACAACCTGCTGCTTGACGAACCTACCAACCACTTGGATATCGAGTCCATCGGCTGGCTGGAGAACTTCCTGCTGGATTACGAAGGCACCGTTATCGTGGTCTCTCACGATCGGCACTTCTTGAACAAGGTATGTACCCATATCGCTGATATTGATTTTGGCAAGATCCAGCTGTACGTAGGCAACTATGATTTCTGGTACGAGTCCAGCCAGCTTGCGCTGAAGCTGACCCGTGAAGCCAACAAGAAGAAGGAAGAGAAGATCAAGGAGCTGCAAGCGTTTATTCAGCGCTTCTCCGCGAACGCCTCCAAATCCAAGCAGGCCACTTCCCGGAAGAAGCAGCTTGACAAGATTACGCTGGAGGATATCCGTCCTTCTAACCGGAAATACCCGTTCCTTCACTTTAAGGCAGAGCGTGAAGCCGGTAAGCAGCTGCTTACCGTAGACAGTATCTCGAAGAACCTTGAGGGCGAAACTGTACTGAACAATGTCAGCTTTGTGGTCAACAAAGGCGACAAGATTGCGTTCGTTGGTCCGAATGGCCTTGCCAAAACTACGCTGTATCAGGTTATTATGGGGGAACTGGAAGCAGACGCTGGTGAGTTCAGCTGGGGGGTTACGACCTCGCAGGCTTATTTTCCAAAAGACAACTCCGAATATTTCGATGGTGTAGATTTGAACTTGGTGGAATGGCTGCGTCAATATTCCAACGATCAAGACGAGACCTTCCTGCGCGGATTCCTTGGACGTATGCTGTTCTCGGGCGAAGAAGCCCTGAAGAAGGCGAGCGTTCTGTCCGGGGGCGAGAAGGTTCGCTGCATGCTGGCGAAGATGATGTTGAACGGCGCCAATGTACTGGTGTTCGATGAGCCAACCAACCACTTGGATTTGGAATCCATCACCGCACTTAATAATGGTCTGATTGATTTTGACGGTACGATTCTATTTACCTCTCATGACCATCAGTTCGTACAGACGATCGCTAACCGCATTATTGAGATTACTCCTAATGGTATTATTGATCGCTCTATGTCCTATGATGAATATCTGGAGAGTGAAGAGATTCAGAACCTGCGCAAGGAATTGTATCCGGCTGAGGCGCTTAACGCTTAAGCTGAATAATATAGAAAAAGCTGCCCGATTTGGGCAGCTTTTTTTACTTGAAATGTACTGTGCAGCTTAGGACCCGCCGGTGCGCCGGCGCTGGTTGTTAGGCTTCTTGTTGTTTTGGCTTTTTAGCGCTTTGGTGGATGTGTTTCCATTCATGCCAGGTTTATTGGCGGACGCCTGCTGCTGCTTCTTCTGAAGCAGTTTCTGCCGGACTGCCTCAGCGAGGTCTATCTTGCGCGGCTCTTGATTCTCGGTCACTTGACTCATCTCCTTAAACAGATCATAGGGAAGCCGGTGTCCTGTCTTGCCTGAAGGAGCAGGAGACCGGAGGTACTTAGGGGCTGTCCTTATTTTATACGTTTTTAAAAGAACGAACAACGGGAATAATGGTAGCATGTGTTTTTTGCTGTAGACTTAGGATCGATTTAGGTAAAGTACAACCATGAGGTGGGAGCTAAAGGATGGCTGCACAGGAAGATCATTTAAAACAAGGGGAAAAGGGCGCGTTGGTAAGCGTAGTTGTCTTCCTGCTGTTGGCGGCGGTGAAGCTTGCCAGCGGAAGGTTGTTTCACTCCAGCGCTCTCTTGGCTGATGGCCTTAACAATCTGACAGATATCGTGTCTTCGACTGCTATTCTGATTGGACTGCGTATAGCTCGTAAGCCCCCGGATTCTAATCATGCCTATGGACATTATCGTGCAGAGACCATTGCTGTTTTGCTGTCCTCATTTATTATGGCTGTTGTGGGATTGCAGGTGCTGCTGGATAGCTTTAAGGGGCTTGTACACAAGGAGAGGGCGGCGCCTGACCCTATTTCTGCCGCAGTGGCATTAGGCAGTGCAGTTATTCTGTTCGCCGCGTATATCTATAACCGAAGGCTCGCTGGTAAGATTCAGAGCCAAGCTCTGATGGCAACAGCCAAAGACAGCCTTTCGGATGCTCTGGTCAGCATCGGCGCAGGGGTAGGCATACTCGGCTCTCAAATCGGGCTTCCCTGGCTGGATACGGTGGCTGCCATTGCTGTAGGTTTGATTATATGCAAGACAGCCTGGGGTATCTTTCGGGAGGCTACCCACCGATTGACAGATGGATTTGACGAACAGAAGCTGAAGGAGCTGAGGCATATTGTTACCCGAATTCCAGGTGTACATGGCGTAAAGGATATTAAGGCTAGGGCGCATGGCAACCAGGTTCTGGTTGACGTAGTTATTGAGGTACAGCCAGATCTCACAGTTCGGGAGGGGCATGTAATCAGTGACAGGGTTGAAGAGCAGCTCGGGCGGGAGAATAACATCATGCATGTCCATGTTCACGTTGAGCCTGCTCTTAACTGAAAATAAGGCATAGAGAGTCTCGCATGAAAAGCAGATGGCCTCAGGATCATTTTGATATGATCTTGGGGCCATCCTTTTTTTAGGGACGCTCAGACATTAAGATCAAAGCGGGGAATTGCTTCAGGGAAATTTTTCATATTCAAAGACTTCTAGTATATATAGAATAGATTCATCGAGGTAGAAATTTTTTACCACTTTAGCATAAAGGCCTGTATGATGGTCACCCTTACCTTCCTTATAATGGTTGATTATGACTTTGTGCTTATAAAATATAGGCTATTTTAGTTCTTAAGGAATACACTTCGGAAAACTTGTGTAAATAGTCTTATTCTCAAGTTAGAAGGGGCCTGATTATAATGGGGACAAGCGGAAAGGGGGCAAGACAGGAGGCTTAGTGACAACGTGATTGATGACATCAAGGAGGTTTCCTATGAAGATGAAATTATCCGCTGCGCTTCTTAGCGCCGCGATACTTCTAACCGTCCCGGCCCTGCCGGCGTCAACTTATGCTTCAACTGCTCAGACTAAGGTTCAGACAGGTACTGTAGTCTCTGGTGTGAATCTAAGGGATAAGCCTTCCACCTCTGGGAAGATTATTGGTCTGCTGAAGACGGGAGAAAACGTAACGATATTAGATAGCAGCAATAGCTATTTTTATAAAGTAAAAACATCCTCAGGCACAGTCGGCTATGCGAGCTCTGCGGACAAGTACATACAGCTTGGCGGGGGGAGCGGCAATCAAACAGGCTCGGGTCAGACAGGTTATGCTCAGACCACGGTGAATTTGCGGGACAAGCCTTCGATGTCAAGCACGGTTATTGGATTCCTGTATGAAGGTGACCGCGTTCAGATCCTGGATGATAGTTCGAAATACTTCTATAAAGTGAAGACGGCTTCCGGGATAGAGGGGTATGTAAGCTCGCAGGAGAAATACGTCCGTATCGGTGAGGCAGGCACGCAGAAGGAAAGCGGCACTTCAGACGCATCCACCCAAAATTCAGGCAGCTCGGAGTCCTATGATTCACGGATTGAAAAAGTGATTGCTGCAGGGAAAAAGTATCTGGGAACTCCGTACGAATACGGTTCGGACCGAAGCACAACAGATACGTTCGACTGCTCTGACTTTGTCAGAACCGCATACCGGGAAGCGCTAAACATCACTCTTCCTGCGGATTCACGCAGCCAGGGAGCTTGGGTTAAGGAGAACAGCAAAGCGGTATATGATGCGGCTTCGCTGAAGGCAGGAGATCTGATGTTCTTCATGGATTATAAAGGTTCAGGCTCTGCGGCATATCAGAACATTGATAAGGATAAGCAGCGCATAACCCATGTAGCGATCTATTTGGGGGACGGTAAAATGCTTCATACTTATTCTGTAGCCTCAGGTGGAGTAAGAATCGATAGTTTTGGAGGCTCATGGGAAAAGCGGTTCTTGTTCGGCGGTAGTGTTATTCAATGAGAGAGTATAAAGCAAAACGGATATCCCTTTGGCTAGGGGATATCCGTTTTGCTTTATGCCTGCCTGAACATGTAAGGCGAAATAGCTTTATATTAAGATGGGTAAGGCACATAGTTGGGAGCGTATACCCAAGCCTTTCCAAGCCATGTGTAAATTTCAACCCAGCCATTAACGATTTGTCCGGTTGGTGTTACATCTGTTGGCCCAAGGCGGTTCCAGATCTTGCCGTTAGGAGCGTCATAGAAATAAGTCAAATCCTTAATGGTTAGTGGGGCTGGAGCTATGGTCAACAGCTCTTTAACCACGATTGGCTCGTCCACCAGCAGCGAATTACTGTTATTCGCTGGAGTTGACGTAACGACCTGGCCGTTGGTGGCAGTTGGTGTAGTGCCAGTGGTTGTGTTAGTATCGGTAGTGGTTGTAGTTGTGGTTGTGGTGTCAGTAGTAGTGGTAGTACCTGCAGGAGCTGCGCCTGCAGCGGTTGCTAGCGCTGCGCTTAGCGTAAGAGAAGCTGTGATGGCTGCGATTTTTTTCATTGATTATTTCCTCCCTCGAGTTTTGTTAGATGATTGTAATAGAAATATAAACATGCAAGTAAGCTTTAGAATCATTTTTTGCCAAAAAAAATGAAACATTTAACGCCGGGGGTAATTATAACCTATATTTTAGAGAGGAGGCAAAACAGTTGAAGTGGTTACGAGTTTTAGCTGTGCTGCTGTTAGTGCTACTTCTGCTAGCAGGCGGGCTAATTTGGTATTTAAGACCTGATAAGTCTCTTAATTTGAACTATACCGATATTGCATGGAAGAGTAAGCTGGAGACGATGATTAAGCAAAGGCAGGCCGTGATGACACTTTCGGAGGAAGAGGTCAACAATCTGGCCAAGAAAGAAATCGCACTACACAAATCGGATACTAGACTGCCTGTAGATATAAAGGGTGCCGATTTTAAGATCAGCGGCAATGAACTGACGGCGGACGTGATTGCGGGATGGGGGCCGATCGTCACCGAAGGCGTTGCATTATATGAAATGGATTATAAAGCCGGCATGCTGGAGCTTAGACCTTTGTCCGTAAACATAAAAGGACTTGATCTCTCACCTGACACTCTGGGGCTGGAGACGATTCAAGTGGATCCCAGCAAGTATCTTCCCAATATTGTGAAGGTTAGCAGCATGGAATTTCCCGGGAGCGGACTTAAGCTTCATTTTTCTCTTGATCTGTTTGACCTTGGTTCCCTGATTTGGTAAGTCTTTTTAAATGTACGCAATAAAAGCACAGGTGCTTTCGGCACCTGTGCTTTTATTAATATTAGTCTTTTTTTATCTCTTTGTTGCAGGAGAGTTCCTACAAAGGACGGCGACTGCGACCGGCAAACAGCGAAATTATGAAGAGTACAAGGAAGATGAAGAAGAGCACTTTGGCGATTGATGCTGCGGCCGCCACAATATTGAAGAATCCGAAAATGCCTGCGACCAGGGCGACCACTAGGAAGATCAGAGTCCATTTCAACATGAAATTCAACCTTCTTTCATAAATAAGTGGTAAGATAACAACGCGGGGCGCATAGGCCAATTAAAGGAAAAACTAACGGCCCTACTGCCGGGTTATCTAAAAGCGGTGTTGGCCGCTTGTAGTGACAATTAACCTGGCTTTGAGAGGGTGAAACAATGGGAGGCGTATACTTGAGGAAGCCTTACGGGGAGGGAGTTTTTGGTTTGTTTCGTCCTAAAATGGTTCGGGTAACTATGGAATAACATCATAACAATGACAGAAAGCGAGGGATGTCTATGTCACTCATATGGCAGCTAAGCGTGGCGTTAATCGCTGTTGCGTTTGCAGCGCTGGTAGTTTACTTAATCAAGACTTTGAAAGCAGCAGAAACTTCCTTGGATAAAACCTCACAGACTTTGCAGGAGGTTCAGAAGACGATTGATGAGCTTAGCTATGAGGTCAAGCAGGTTCTACGGCAGGCTAACGGGATTACGGAGGACGTTCAGCATAAGATGAAGCAAATTGATCCGGTTCTGGAGACCGTGAAGAATGTAGGAGATGTTTTGAACGAGGTTACGCTTGCAGCCAAACAGGTGTCTACTACCTTAATTGAGCGTTTTAAGAAATCCTCGACAGAGCATAAGGTTAAGGCGGATCCGAAGGCTGCCGCCAACGCTGCAGTTCAGACACCTTCTGATAGAACGTTGAACAGCTATGCTGCAGTGCAGCCGAATGCAAGCGCGTCCGGTTCCAAGGCAGGTTGGATGAAGTGGGTGGATGTAGCAGCAGGACTGTGGCAGAAATACCGCAGCTAATCGAATAGACAGCCTGCATCGGGGTTCTAAAGCAAAGGGGTGAGAACGATGATTAACATTTGGATTTTACTTCTAGCCTTGCTTTCTCCCATGAATGTTCATGGCCCACAAACGGCTGGTCAGGATTTAACCGTACAGCCGTCTGCAAGGCTGGCGGTTGCTCAGACTTGGCGCGCATCTTGGGCCGAGAAGCTTACATCCTTTGATAGCTTGAACGGCGTATCCTTAAGCGATACCAGAGATACTCTGCTTCACAAAAGAGGCAGGCCGGCTAAGGTAACCCAGGATCCGATCACCGGGTACATAGAGTATCATTACAAGGATGCTACCGTGGGGCTCTATGATAACTGGGTGTACTATGTGCACTGTGATCCGAATCAAAAGGTAAGCATAAATGGACGGGAGATTTCACTTGAAGACAAAGCGATCGTTCAAGCCTTAGGGGACCCCGATGATTCTGCGGAGGACGGCGATGTTTATATTCGCGGACTGGCTGCGATCAAAATTTACAGGAATTCAACAGGGGAGATTACAGGCTTGGATTTATTTGATACCACTGCTTCCTAAAAACAAATCAGCAAAGACATGTTTCAGCTGCCTTCAAGGTGGGTAATGACCTTTCGATAGATGAACGACGGGATTCCTATCATTCTTATTATTAATAAAAGAGGAGAGTGAAGACCATGAGTTCAATCAATGCTAAATCTTACGCCAAGGTAGTTCAGAATGGGGTTCAGGCTGTCGAGACGGTTAATGAGCTCAGAAATACAGGATATCTTTCAGAGAATATCTATGTGCTGGCCCATGAACAGGATCGCACAGATCGCATTGCGGAAGCAGCGGATACGGGCGAGATTGGAATTAAGGAGGAGGGTGTATTTACCTCTATAGCCAACCTGTTCAGATCCCGCGGTGATGAGCTGCGTGCCAAGATTGTGGCATTAGGCTTTACGGAATCGGAAGCTGCTTTTTATGAGAAGGAACTAGATTTGGGAAAAGTATTGGTTATCGCTACTCGAAAATGACTAAGCTTTTCATCTGAATATAATTTCAAATTATAGATAAGGAATGGGAGTGTGTACTCTCATTCCTTATCTATGTTTTGGATGACCTATATAGATGTATATAGCAATCATTGCATTCATAGTGTATGGTTGTTCGATGATATAGTAGAAGAATAATAGTGTGCGACCTTGCTTTTCGGTAAAGGAGAGACTATGAGAATATTAATCGTTGATGACAATCCCACTAATATCATTATTATTCGTGAAATTTTAAAGAAAGAGAACTACCGGAATACCGTTTCGGTATCCTCAGCTTTTGAAATGCTTCGGGAGCTTGGAATTGAGCAGGGCCAAGAGGCGCCTGCACGGGGTCCTGTTCATATCGACCTCATTCTCCTTGACATGATGATGCCGGAGATGGATGGCATTGAGGCCTGCAGAATCATTCAGAATTATCAGCACTTGAAGGATATTCCGATCATTATGGTCACAGCCGTCGGCGATTCGAAGAAGCTTGCAGAGGCCTTGGATGCAGGGGCTGTTGATTATGTAACCAAGCCGATCAACAAAGTCGAGCTTATGGCCAGAATTCGTCTGGCGCTGCGCCTAAAGCAGGAGAAAGACTGGCATAAGGAGCGCGATCAGCGAATTCAGGAGGAGCTTAAGCTGGCGGCATTAGTGCAGAACGCTGTTCTTAGCCAGCCTATTGAGGCGGCAAATTTCTCGGTGAATGCGTTGTACAAGCCTTCTTATGAGCTGGCAGGCGATTTATATGCCTGGTACTCGCTGGGAGAGGGCAGGTATGGTGTTATTTTACTCGATATGATGGGCCACGGAATTTCCTCTTCGCTGTTCTGTATGTTCATTGCATCGGTGCTGAAGGATACGGTAAGTACTTACGTAGATCCAGAGAAGGTAATTCAGGAGCTGAATCGGCGGTTTAATCAGCTTCATATAGACAGCCAGCTCGTTCAATATTATTTTACGGCCATTTATCTGGTGGTGGACACCCGATACAAGCGGATTGATTATGTTAATGCAGGCCATCCTCCCGGCTTGTTCTATCATGCGGATGGCCGGATTGAACATTTAGATACGGTATGTGCACCGGTAGGCCTATTTGACAAAATTGAAGCAACGCCTAGAACACTAACCTATGAAGGGGACGGTCATATCGTTCTTTATACGGATGGCTTGCTCGAAGCTGTAGAAGGAGATCAGGACGCTCAGCTTCATTTTTTGACAGAACAATTGAAAGATAGTCATGTTATGGATCTTGAACGGATGCAGCATCTCTTCTTCGATGACGATATACAAGCGGAACGGGAAGATGATAAGTGCCTGGTCTGGATATCGCTGGGAGAAGGAGCGTATAGGGAATGAATATTAAGAGCAAGCTGCTGATTGGCTTTAGTACGATGATGCTTATATTGCTGGTGCTGACATTTATCGGCTATGACCGCATGAGTTATATGAATGACCAGATGGACAAGATATATCATCAACGTTATCTAAAGGTGAGAAGCTCCGGTGATATTCGAGGACAGGTTAATGAGATTACCAAGGAAATGGCGAACACGCTTTTGAATTCTGAGGTAACTGTAGAAGATAGTGAGGCACGGATTAGAAAATATAGAGAAAATGCGGACAAGTATTTGGCCAAAATGAATGGGTACACGCTAAATGTGGATGAGAAGACCATTCTGAACCAGGTGCAAAAATCATGGGATAATTACACCGCCTTTCTGGACAGAACCTTTGTCCTGCTCAAGCAGGGTGGAACAGGCTCAGCTAATGCCTATCGGAACTCGGTAGGGATTCCAGCGCAGAATGAAATCTTATCTAGCCTTAACTCGCTATCGAGCTATCAGGATTTGGAGATTGATCAGGAAATTAACGATGCGAACGCGGCTTATCAGCAGTCACTGCAAGTGACAGTCGGCATTATGGTGGCAGGGCTGCTGCTTGGCCTGGCTGTCATGCTGTGGGTGCTGCCAAGCATAAGCCGCGGACTGAACACCGTATCTATGATGATCAATAGCTTCGGTAAAGGGAAGCTCAAGGCGATCCGGCGGATCAAAATTAGCAGCAAAGATGAGATCGGAACGATCGCCAAGGTATTTCAAGAAATGTCGGAAGACCTTGAAGAGAAGCAGGAAGTGGAGAAGAAGTTCAATCAGGCCCAGAAGGATCAGACCTGGATCAGCTCCAACCTGGCCAAGATTACCGATTTGTTCCATGGGGTAAGCTCTATGGAGCAAGTGTCTCAAATGTTTGTCAACGAATTTACCCCTGTCCTGGGCGGGAGATTCGGGGCGCTGTATATTCACGACGAAGAGAAGAGCCCGAATGAGGTCCATTTGGCGGGGGCTTATGCACTGGATGAGGATTCCCAGCCAAGACAGAAGTTTAAGCTGGGAGAAGGCCTGGTCGGTCAGGTAGCCTTGGATAAGACTCCGGTGACGCTTCGCAATGTACCGGATAATTATTTGTCCATCAAATCAGGCCTTGGTGACGCTTCTCCAGCGGCGGTGATGATTTACCCGGTGATCTTTGAAGATGAGGTGCTGGGTGTGATTGAGGTGGCTAACTTCCTGGACTTCTCTCCACTTCAGGAGAAGCTTCTGGCAGAGCTTAGCAATAGCCTCGGCATTATTCTTAACAATATCAGACGAAGACTACGCGTAGAGGAGCTGCTTCGAGAATCACAAGCGCTCACTGAGGAGCTGCAGGTACAATCAGAGGAACTTCAGACTCAACAGGAGGAGCTGCGGCGTTCGAATGAAAACCTGGAGCAGCAGGCTGAAGCTCTCAAGCGTTCCGAGGATTTGCTGCAGCGCCAGCAGGAGGAGTTGGAGCACTTTAATACCGAGCTGATCGCCAAGACACGGGCTCTTGAAGAGCAGGTTCAAGAGGTTGAGGAGAAGAACCAGGAGATCGAGAAGACGAAGAATCAGCTGGAGCAGCAGGCGATGCAGCTGAGCATTACGAGCAAATACAAGTCTGAATTTCTGGCCAATATGTCGCATGAGCTTCGCACCCCGCTGAACAGCTTGCTCATTCTGTCGCAGCTGCTGTCGGAGAACAAGGAGCATAATCTGACGCAGAAACAGATGGAATATGCACAGACGATTTATAATTCAGGTGCAGACTTGCTTAAGATGATCGATGAGATCCTGGATCTGTCCAAAGTGGACGCAGGCAAGATGGAGATCAACCGTGAATATGTCAGCATGAAGGAATTGGAGAAATTCGTACAGCAGAACTTTGGCCCTGTCGCCCAGAAGCGGAATATCGCTCTGCAGGTGGTGACCGAGCCGGGAGTTCCCGAACGGATTATGACTGACGGGCACCGCGTGAAGCAGGTGCTTCGCAATCTATTGTCAAATGCCTTCAAATTTACGGGCGAGGGCTCGGTTACCTTTGCCATATCAGAAGCTGCACCGGATGAAATCCCCGGCTATCTCGATCCGGACCAGGAATACCTGGCCCTGTCCGTTAAGGATACCGGTATAGGCATACCGCAGGATAAGACGGATCTGATCTTTGAGGCGTTCCAGCAAGTGGATGGAACGACCAGCCGGAAGTACGGCGGCACCGGACTAGGGCTATCGATCAGCCGCGGGCTGGCTTCGCTGCTTGGCGGTGGTATTGGACTTGAGACGAAAGAAGGCGAGGGAAGCACCTTTACGATGTATCTGCCGAAGGTCACTTCCTCCCGTCTCTTCATGGTTCACGAGGAGGCCAGCGCGGCGTCGGCTGATCTGGATAGCAGGGAGAATCATACTGCTCCGGCTAACACCCTTTCCGCTCCGCAGCCGAAGCAGGCTCAGCCAGCGATCCAAACGGCACAGCCATTTGAGGATGACCGCGAGGCGATCGGTCCGAATGACCGGGTGCTGCTGGTGGTTGAAGACGATGTGCATTTCGCCCAGATTCTTCTTGATATGGCCCGCGAGCACGGCTTCAAGGTTCTCGTTGCCTTGCAGGGGGATGTGGGTCTGCATATGGCCCGCAACTACTTGCCAGATGCTATTATTCTGGATATTCAGCTTCCTGTTATCGACGGCTGGTCGATTCTGAATGAGCTGAAGAGCAGTGCAGAGACCCGGCACATTCCTGTTCATGTCATCTCCGTTGTTGATGATATTAAGCAGGGACTCATGATGGGGGCGATCGCTTACCTGAAGAAGCCATCCTCCACGGAAAGCTTAGAGGACGCCTTCTCCCACATAGAGTCTTATATGGAGAAGAGCTTAAAGCATCTGCTTGTGGTAGAGGATGACGAAATACAAAGCAATGCCATTATAGAACTGATCGGGCATGATGATGTAGTCATTAAGGCGGTCGCTACGGGGCGAGAGGCGCTGACCGAGCTTCGCGAGCAGCACTATGATTGCATGGTGCTGGACTTGATGCTTACAGACATGACCGGTTTTGACCTGCTTGATCAAATTCGGGATGATGAAGATTTGAATGATCTGCCGATCATCATTTACACAGGTAAAGAGCTGGACAGCAAGGAAGAGACACGCCTGCGCAAGTATGCGGAGTCTATCATTATTAAAGATGTAAAATCTCCAGAACGCCTGCTGGATGAGACCACCTTGTTCCTGCACCGGGTAGAGGCCGATCTGCCAGAGGATAAACGTCAAATTCTCCGTCAACTGCATAATAAGGAGACTTTGTTCGAGAACAAGAAGATTCTGCTTGTGGATGACGACGTACGTAACGTATTTGCTCTATCCAGTGTCTTGGAAGGATACCGCATGGAGGTGGTATTTGCGGAGAATGGCAGAGAGGCTATTGAGCTGATCGAGGAACATGGGGATTTCGATCTCGTGCTTATGGATATGATGATGCCTGAGATGGACGGGTATGAGGCGATGCGCCGCATTCGCCAAATTCCTGAGTTCGAGAAGCTGCCTATTATTGCACTTACAGCCAAAGCGATGAAAGAAGACCGCGTGAAATGTATTGAAGCCGGAGCCTCAGATTATATGAAAAAACCGATTCAGACGGATCAGCTCTTATCCTTAATGCGTGTCTGGCTGTATTCGTAATCCATGAATCGGGGTAATGTAGTATAAGGTGCATGTAATAGAAAGTAATTAAGAATTGGGGTTAGACTATGATATCAGACGAATACTCTGATTTGGATGCGGATATCCCGGCTGGCAATGAAGAGGAACGAGAGAACATCGAGATTGAACTGCTGCTGGAAGGAATCCACCGGCTTTATGGTTATGATTTTCGAAATTACGCTCTTCCGTCTCTTAGAAGAAGAATATGGCATTCGGTACACGCGGAGAATCTGCGAAGCATTTCCGGCCTTCAGGAACGGGTCCTCCATGACCGTGACTGCTTTGGTCGGCTCGTGCGAAACCTGTCGATTCCTGTAACGGAAATGTTTCGGGATCCTCAGCTGTTTCGCACCTTCCGAGAGAAGGTGGTTCCGATTCTAAGGACGTATCCATATATACGGATTTGGCATGCCGGCTGCTCGACAGGTGAAGAAGTTTATTCGATGGCAATCCTTCTGCATGAAGAGGGTCTTTATGATAAGGCGCGCATTTACGCCACCGATATGAACGATCTCTCACTGGAGCAAGCCAAGGAAGGGATATACGGCATTCAGAAAATGAAGCTGTATACCAAAAATTATATCGAGGCGGGAGGGACCCGTTCCTTCTCGGAATATTATACGGCTAAATACAATTCAGTGATTTTCCAGCCCTACCTTCGTAAAAATATTATTTTTGCGGAGCATAATTTGGCGACAGATCGTTCGTTTAATGAATTCAATGTCATATTTTGCCGAAATGTGATGATATATTTCAATGACTCGCTTCGGAATCGAGTGCATCAATTGTTTCATGAAAGCCTGAGCCATTTCGGCGTATTGGTACTCGGTGCAAAGGAATCCATTCACTTCACAGATTATTCGGGCTGTTACGAGTCTTTGGACCGGGTCGAGAAAATTTACCGTAAGATCAAATGATTGAGCGAAACGTGATAGTTTAGGAGGATCCTATGGGGGTAGAGGAACCGATTCATATCTTGTTGGTAGATGATCGCCCTGAGAATTTGCTCGCATTGGAGGCTGTTCTCGACAGCGAGCAGTATAGCTTGGTTAAGGCGACTTCGGGTGAAGAGGCGCTTCGATGTTTGTTAAAGGATGAATTTGCGGTCATTGTTCTTGACGTTCAGATGCCGGGAATGGACGGTATCGAGACGGCAAAGCTAATTAAGGCTAGGGATAAGACCAAGGATATTCCTATTATTTTTATTTCTGCAAACAGCAAGCAGGCAGAGCATCTTTTTGCGGGATACTCGGCAGGCGCTATCGATTATATGGTCAAGCCGTTCATTCCTCAGATTTTGAAATCTAAGATTGAAGGGTTTGTCAGCATGTATTTGGCCAATAAGAAGCTGAAAACTCAGACCTTGCTGCTGCATCAAAAAACGCAGGAGCTGGAGCAAACGAACCGGGAGCTGCTTCAGGCCAAGGAAGCGGCAGAGATTGCCGCTAAGGCCAAGACAGAGTTTCTGGCAATGATGAGTCATGAAATCCGCACGCCAATGAACGGGGTAATCGGCATGATCGATCTTCTCATGGAGACAGAGCTTCAAGAAGAGCAGCAGGAATATGCCGAGATTATCCGCAAAAGTGCGGACACTCTGGTTACAGTGATTAACGATATTCTGGATTTCACGAAGATGGAATCCGGGAAAATGGAGCTGGAGGAGACCCCGTTTGAACTGAGGGCCGGCGTCCAGGAAGTGTTCGACTTGTTCTCGATGGATGCGAGCCGCAAAGACTTAGAGCTCGTTTATTTCATAGATGATGCTGTGCCTTCCGTTCTGTACGGGGATATGGGAAGACTGCGGCAGGTTTTGATTAATCTGATTTCCAACTCTATTAAGTTTACAGACCAAGGCGGGATTTATGTTGTAGTGCTGCCCAAGCAGCAGGAGGATCATCGCATTGTGCTGGAATTTACGGTGAAGGATACCGGCATTGGCATCTCGCAAGAGAAGGCAGATCGGCTGTTCAAGCCTTTTTCACAGCTGGATTCTTCCATGACGCGGAAATATGGCGGAACCGGACTCGGACTCGCGATATGCCGGAGTCTTGTGCAAATGATGGGCGGAGATATTTGGGTTGAGGCGATTGAGGAGAAAGGTGCTACCTTCAGCTTTACGATTGAGGTTCGCAGATGTGAGGACGGGACGGGTCTGCTTAACGCCCCTGCTGAAGGTCAGTCTTCGGCCCTCCAGGTTGATGCCAAGGGATGTATGCTGGTCGTCGATGATCATCCGATCAATCAGAAGATTATGGCTAGTATGTTCCATAAGCTTGGGTATGAGGCAGATGTCGCGGAAGATGGAGATCAGGCTGTCCGCATGGCCCTAAGCGGCAAGAAGTATAATTTTATATTTATGGATATTCACATGCCTGTTATGGACGGTCTGGAGGCTACAAGGATAATCCGGTCCCGTCAGCCAAGAGAGCTCCAACCGGTCATCATTGCGATGACTGCAAATGTGATGGATGGAGTGCAGAGCCGTTGTCTGGAAGCCGGTATGAATGATTATATTAGCAAGCCGCTCAAATTGGGCAGTATCAAGCATATTTTGGCCAAATATTCCGTGGTATCCCTCCGTGGAGAAGAGAAGCTGGAGAGAACCAATTGAATCTAGTATCCAGATACTTACAGTCTTTTTTTGTTTCAGTTAAGCCGATAGAGGGTTATTAGGTAGAGAAACCACAATTCAGGAGAGAATGTCTATGAATACAAATAAGAATGAGAAGTTTAGCGCTACAACTCAGATGCAGGATGGAGCGTGCACTGTATTTTTGAACGGTGAATTGGATCTATCCGTTGCTCCTGATTTTCGTCAGGTGATGGAGCCGCTTGTAGGAGATGGCAACTTGGATTTAATTATCAATCTAAAGGACTTGAAGTATATAGACAGTACAGGGATCGGCATCTTGTTGTCCATTCTAAAGGTAAGGCACGGCATGAACGCTCAATTTTATGTCCGAGAAGTACCGGATCAAATCCAGAAGCTGTTTGAGATGACGGGCATTTCGAAGTTTTTTGCCTCACAGGAGAATTCCCAATAGGAAAGGATCGAAGAAAGAATGAAAGAGGAAGTTCAAAGAGTAATACTTAATTTGCCGGCCACTGCGGAGTATGTCGATATTGTCCGACTTAATTTATACGGAATTGCTTCTAAGATGGGCTTCTCCTATGAGGATATAGAGGATATGAAGGTTGCTGTATCGGAAGCCTGTAACAATGCCGTTCTTTATGCTTATAACCAACAAGAGGGCTCGATGGAAATTTTATTTGAAGTAGGGCCAAGCGAATTGTCCATTACGGTCAAAGATGAAGGGGAGAGCTTTGAATCGTATAGCGGTAAGAGCGATGCGGCAACGCTCCATGACAAGGAGATCAGCGAAGCTCAGATCGGCGGTCTCGGATTCTATCTTATGCAGGCACTTATGGATGATGTAAGTGTCGAAAGCGAGGCAGGTAAGGGAACCAAGGTGGTTCTGACTCGAAGACTCGCTCGAAGCGAGGAGACGGTATGACCGATAGAATGACTCCCCCCGAGTCTATGAATGAAGCAGTAGGTCTGATCTGGGAATACCAGCAGACAAAGGATAACGAAATCGCCACCGTTCTGATTCAGAAGTACGAGCCTATGGTGAAGATGGCAGCAGGGAAGATCGCACGTAACCGCCCCGACTTGTATGAGGATCTGTACCAGGTCGGCCAAATGGCGCTGATCCGCCTGCTTCAGCAGTATGATATCGAGCTAGGTATTCCATTTGAGCCTTATGCTATGAAGAGCATGATCGGGCACATGAAGAATTTTCTACGGGATAAATCCTGGTACATACAGGTTCCTAGAAGAATTAAAGAGAAAGGGGCGCTTGTCCAGCAGGCCATTGATGAGCTTACGGTCAAGCTGGAGCGCTCTCCGGACGTGAAGGAGATCGCCGAATTCCTGGATTTGTCTGTTGAAGAGACGGTTGAGGTGCTCGCAGGAAGAGAATGCTACCATTACGTTTCCCTGGATTCGCCGTTATCCCAAGAGGAGAGTGCAGCCACGCTCGGTGAGCTGATCAGCTCGGATGCAAACGATTACGATACAGTGGAGAAGCGGATGGACCTCCAGCAGGCGCTCAGCCAGCTGAAGGAACAGGAGCAGAAGGTTCTGCTGCTGGCCTTCCAGGAAGGCCAATCCCAGCGGGCCATCGCTCAGAAGCTTGGCGTCTCTCAAATGAGTGTATCCCGGATTCAGAAGCGAGCCACAGAGAAGCTGAAACAAATTATGTCCAATTCGGGTTCATTATGAACCAAGATGTGGATGTATATAGAACACGCCAGTGATTTTGAACCTTGGCGTGTTCTTTTTAAATTTATTATAGAGGGGCGTTAGAAGGCATGGAGGGCTTGGGTCAGAATCGAGTATGGAATATGGAGCAAGGCTGGACTTGGGTCGATCTTAAGGCCCCCAGCTGGGATGACCCGAAGATCAGGGAACTGATCGAGACCTATCCGGAGACAGAAGAATGGATTCGTGATATCACCACGATTGAAACCAATTATTTGTCGGTTCGCTTTCCAGGACATGACAATCCGCAGATTTTTGGTTCCCTTCTTTATTCTATTAAGGAAAAGATTAATGATAGTGCAGAATGTGAGCAGTTCCATTTCTTTGTGAGCCGTAAGCTCTTGATTACACTTAATCTGGATGACCATACCCGGTTCATCATGAACTCAAGGGAACGACTTGATATGCTGGCGAATTGCCAGCTGCCGATAGATGGCATGTTTGTGCTCTGCCGTACGATTCTTCATTATTTCCATACCGGACTCGACCGATTTGAACTGAATCTTAGAGAGGTAGAAGAGTTAATGCGTGAGCGCAATGAGAAGAATATCATGGAACAGATCATGGAGGCCCGCTTTGAGCTTCTATTCTGGAGCAATCTCTTCATTCCTTACCTGGAGCTTATTACGGGAGCTAGGGAAGCTTATATGGAAGAGCTGGATAAGAGCATCTACTTTAAGCGATTTTATTACCGGGCAGAACGGATGGAGACGCTGTTTTCCCATTATGAGAAGGAGATTGATACACTTATCATGATTGATGATGCGGTATCCGGGGTGCGGGGGAATGAAATTATGAAGACCCTGACGATTATCACGGCGATCTTTACTCCAGCTACGGTGATTGGAGCAATTTGGGGAATGAACTTTGATTATTTGCCTTGGATTCATCAAGGTACATGGGGGTTTGTTCTTATTATGGGTATCACCTTGGGATTTACTTTAGGGTTATACCTACTGATGTGGAGCCGGGGCTGGACGGGAGATTTGCTGAAATTCACCCGGCGAAAGCGTCAAAATCAGAGGTAGAAAGATATAAATAAAAGCCTGTACCCTCCCCCAGGGCTCAGGCTTGATTCAGGATAGGAGCTATTGTTCTGGATCAGGTCGGAGTCCTTTTTGCTCATCTTCCTCATTGGTATTCATTTCGTTCATGTCATCGCCAAGAATCTTCATATCCTCGAGATCGTTGACCATAGATCCGTTCTCAGCTTTGGCAATATCTTTGTGCTTCGCAAATCGTCCTTTTTGAACCTCTTCGATTTGGTGTTCAACATAGTTCTCCTGCTCATTCTCGGGATCACGCTTCATGAATATGCCTCCTCTTCTTGGGGGAACAATTAGTGTTGCTTATAAGAATCAATATAATTCTGCAGGTCACCGATATATTGGCCAATCAGCGGAAGGTCAACGAACCAGCTAATGATCCAGCCCAGCAGGGCGAGCACAATGGCTGTACCTACCGTAAGACCTAATCCTCTGGACAGGCCTGCGGTAAAATTGGTGATAATCCGCTTCTTAGGATTTGTATAGTTCTCGATAATATCCTTGAAATCTGATTTCTCGAGCGCAGTGGCGATGTCATCCAGCCTTGTATTTAATCTCTTCACCTCATGACGAAGCTCGAACGGATGATCTTTGGTGTCGTAAACCTTAGCCATAGAAGGTTCCTCGCTTTCTCCTTAAGGTGCTGATGGTGATTTGACTTGTGGTATGAAAAAAGCCAGCTGCTCCCCAGCTGGCTTGTTCAAGGGGTGCTCCCTCGCCTTAATAAGTGGAAGAATTCGTCTTGTTGTGAACCTCCTTGGCAGCATCTTCAGAAGCCTTCTTCACGTCTTTGGCCGCATCTTCGGCTGTGTTCTTTACGTCCTTAGCCATATCTGCCTCTGTCTTCATTGCTTCGTCAGTAACATCGGCAGAAGCTTTCTTCACCTCTTGGGATACATCGGCAGAAGCCTCCTTGACGCTGGAAATAACATTCCCTGCGCTGGTACCAACGGTTTGAGCCAGGCTGCTGGTCTTGTCGGCTACGTTCTGATAGAGGTTAACCGCTTTATCGCTTACCGATGCGCATACCTCTTTGGATTTATCGGCTACAGTGCTTAGCTTGTCCGAAAGATCGCTGCGAAGTTCACGGCCAGGCTTTGGAGCAAACAGAAGAGCTGCCGCTGCACCAATCAGTCCTCCGATCAGAGCACCTTTAACAAAAGTGGAGCCGGTTTGTACTGGATAATCCTTTTCTGCTTGATTCATACGGATCACTCCTTTATTAGAATTTATGATTTACAAGGCCCGCGCAAACACTCTGGAGATTAGACCAAGGATGAACACGAACAGGGCTGCCCCTATAATGGCGGGAATGACCGCGAATTGACCGATGACAGGTCCTACATTACCGAATAACCATGCACCCGTCCAGGCACCTGCAAATCCAGCGATGATGGATGCCAAGGCACCTCCCGGTATATCATGGCCGGCAAGTGCTTCACCGATGATACCGATGATTGCTGCCATCAATATACTGATGATGATTCCCCACATAAGGTCGCCTCCTTGGTCTATTTCCCTTCAGGTCCTTAGTCCTTATAGCGTTGCTTACTTCGTATATAAACGTGAAGCACTGTGGTGAAACAATCATAAGCTGAAGAGATGAGGAAGAATGAGATGAGGCCAGCACATGCAAGGGGTGTCCTGTAAGGAGGGTTTGTACTATAATTTAAGGGTTAGGGAAGGGGAGAAAGTAAAATGGATGCTATCTTAGTTAAAGAATACCGCGCCGATATTGTAGAATGTGTGCATCGCGGCCATATTAGTATTGTAAATGACCGAGGGAAGGTCACCCATTTTGCGGGAGATCCCCACTATGTCAGCTTTACGCGTTCCGCGGCGAAGCCCTTCCAGGCCATTCCGGGAATACGTGCAGGTATTGCCGAGCATTATGGGCTGAATGAACGCGAGATTGCAGTGATGACAGCTTCTCATCGTTCGGAGCATATTCATATAGATACCCTTGAGACGCTAGCCAAGGATGCTGGGCTTGCAGAGCAAAGCTTGGTTTGCGCACCGAGCTACCCCCTGGATCCATCGGCCAAAGAAGAACTTCTGCGCAGCGGAGGGCATGAGCGGCGGCTGTATCACAATTGCTCAGGCAAGCATCTGGGTGTATTGGCATACAGCAAAATGATGGGTTATCCTATGGATACCTATGCAGATCCAAGCCACCCGGTGCAACGCGAAATTTTAGATACATTCTCCAGCTTTACAGGAGTTGCGCCGCAGCAGATTGGCAGAGGTACAGATGGCTGCGGCTTTCCTGTGTTCGCCGTACCCATCTCTGCCTTAGCAACGGCCTATATGAAGCTGGCTTGTCCTGACCTCATTGAGGATGAGGCGACTCGAACTGCTGTATTACGCATCACCTCAGCCATGAGTCAATATCCAGAGTGGGTCGGAGGCACCGGGCGAGTGGATTCTGTGCTCATGAAGGATTCGAATATCATCGCTAAGTGCGGTTTTAAAGGTATTTACTGCTTTGCGCTTCGCAAAGAGCGCATCGGCATCTGCTTCAAAATAGAGGATGGTTCCGAGGAAGAATGGGGATGGGTTGTGCGATCCATTTTAGAGCAGCTAGGTTATGATCAGACAGAGACGCTGGAACGGTTAAAACAAGCCTTTCCTCATCAAATTACTAATGATGCAGGGTTGGAAGTGGGGCATGCTGAAGCTGTATTCCAGCTTGAAACCGCACATGAAAACAATTAAATCCCCTTCAGCTGTCATGATTAGGACCCTTCCAGACGGGTATTAGTACACTAACAGCGTACAATATGGAGGGATCATCATGATTGTGGTGAGAACATCGGAAGAGAGGCACACGTTAGATCATCAAGGGGCTGTAAGCCAGCTCAGCTTCTCTTTCGCGGAGTATCAGGATTTGGGGAATGAGCACTTTGGCTGTCTGCTCGTTCATAATGATTATTCCTTGCCTGCTGGATATACAGGCAAACAGCAGCATGTTCATGATTTGATTGTGGTTAGTATTGTGCTAAGCGGGACGCTGCTCATCGAGGAAAAGGATGGCTTAGGCTATAGAAAGATCGCTGAAGGCGAGATCGACGTTCAGCACGCAGGTACTGGAATTGACGTCAGCTATAGCAATGCATCAAAGTCAGAGTCTGTCCGCTATATTCAGCTGTGGTTTCTCCCGGCAAAGTCTGGTGAACAACCAAGCAGCAGCGTGATGAAGCTGCAACAGGAAGAGCAGATGAACCGGTTAACTGCAGTTGTGCCAGAAGAGCGGCACCGGCCAGAAGAGGGACTTTATCCGTTCAGCATGTACTTGCCTGAACTAGATAAAGCAAGTACAGTGGAGCTGTCCTCTAGCGATAAGAGAATCTATATTTATTTGACTGGCGGGGCTGCAGAGATACAATGTGACGGGGAAAGCTACATGCTTGAAGAGGGAGACGCTGTGCGTATTCAAGATGCGGGGGGCGTCCGGATCACCGGCATGAGCCCGGATCAGCCAGCTCGAATGATGATCATCGAGCTTCCGTAACTATATATATTCATACAGCAAAGACCCTAAAGCCGGCTTAGCCGCAGCTTTAGGGTCTTTGCTTATAGACAGGATTAAAAAGGAGATTTAGTTGGTATTTCTCAGCTGCCCAAGCTCTGAGGCTAGCGCTTCAACCTCTGAAATACTGAGCCGTTCCTTACTCATCACGATTTCATATACTTCATGAATATCGTCATAGCGGTCGACGGAGAAGGCAGACGCTTGCATGGCTGCTCCGGTGGCCATTCTTAATTTGTTCTTGATGGCATCAATCATGAACTCTACATTTTCTTGTGTTTTTTGGGTCAAATCCATGGTACCCGTCCTTTCTGTACAAGAGGATCATCCGTATTGTACCACGGGACCTAACGTGTCACACCTTTTTTGTGATCTTTACAGGAATCGGGTACAATCGAGGGAGATGAAGGGGGTGTGAACATGCAGGCCAAAGAGGAGCTTACCGCAGGAGATAGGCCTGTCCTTAGACGGCGGGTTACGCCGCCGATGCTGGAAAGCTTCTTTCAGGAGATTTCAGCTAAGCACTCCAGAGAGCAGGTCACGTTCGTCTGTATCGGAACGGATCGTTCGACCGGGGATGCCTTAGGTCCGCTGACAGGCAGCAGGCTTGCAGGTCTAGGCTTTCCATCTGTGGTTGGAACTCTGCCGGATCCTTGTGATGCGGATACCCTTGGGGAGAAGCTGTTAAGCATCCCGGAGCATCAGGTGATTATAGCGGTGGATGCCTGCCTTGGCAGCGATGCGTCTGTGGGAACATACTTGGTTGGAGCAGGTCCGCTGCAGCCGGCAGAATCTGTAGGCGGTAAGCTCCCGCTTGTAGGAGATTTCAGTTTAGCTGCGGTGGTAAACCGAAAGGGGCCACGGCCCTATCAGGCTTTGCAAATGACATCATTATATAAAGTGATGAATATGGCAGACGAAATTGCCGCAGCCGCAGCTCTTGCTTTTGGCTTGAAATAGGCAAGGCCAGCAGGTTTCGAAAGCCTGCTGGCTGGCTTAATAATTACTTATATTATAATAATTTATATAGAAGGAAGGTTGATATAGATGGAGAAGAAAGCGGTAAATGGAATTACCCTGGCCTATGAGGACCGCGGTCAAGGCGAGGTTCTCGTCCTCCTTCATGGGTTCTGCGGCAGCTCGGGCTATTGGGCTAAAGTAATCCCGGCACTCTCGCAGAAATATCGCTGTATTGTTCCTGACTTAAGAGGACATGGCGCATCGGACGCTCCGATGGGCCCATATTCGATTGAGCAAATGGCAGATGATATTGCCGAATTGCTAGAGAAGCTGGACATTCCTAGCTATACCGTACTAGGCCATTCTCTTGGCGGCTATATTGCCCTTTCTCATGCAGAGCGGTATAGCTCTAGGCTGAAGGCATTCGGTCTTATACACTCCACAGCCTATCCGGATAATGAGGAAGGCAAAGAGAAGCGGCTTAAAGCGGTATCCGATATCCAAGCCAAAGGGATAACCGCCTTTGTAGATGGCCTGGTTCCAGGATTATTCGCTGAGGGGCATGAAGCCGCTATGGCCAGAGAGGTTGATACGGCGCGGGAGATCGGCTACAAGACACCGCCGCAAGGGGCAGCAGGAGCCGCTTTGGCGATGCGAGAGCGCCCTGACCGCCGCGAGGTGCTATCCACCACCAAGCTTCCTGTGCTACTAGTGGCCGGAGAAGGTGATCGGGCTGTCTCACTGGACCGCACCTTTACGGCCGAAGGACCGAATATTACGAAATCGGTGATTAAGGGTGCAGGGCATATGAGCATGTACGAGGCGCCTGAGCAGCTTATTCTGGTTATTGATGATTTCTTAGGTACTGTCATCGAAGGCAAGCAAAGGTAAATAGTCCAAACTTCTGCAAGCGACGGGAATGAATGATAAGCCGCAAAGACCCTCTTGGGACTTTGCGGCTTACTGTGTTTACCGGCAGAAGCTTAAGGCCATGCGGGTACAAATAATGAATAGAGGCAGTTTGCAGTAGACTGGTAATAGCGGGATAAATGACTTACAATTTGATTCATGCGGGAAGAGCCCTCCCGTAAGGGCACGGCTTATTTTATTCGCGGCATGAGAGGACGGTTGAATATGCTAAGAAGAGATTATTTGGTGCGAATGATCGAAGAGATGACGGATATGATCGCTACCGTCTTTAATTTAAAGCAGCAGAAGAAGTATACCGAAGCTCTGTGGGAGCTGGATGAACAATACAAGAAACAGTTTCGACTAAATGGAACATTGGTAAACTCCCTCTCGCTCAAGGACCTCATTGAAGTATTTCGGATGGGGGATAAGATCGAAGCGGACAAGCTTCAAAGTCTGGCCCGTCTGATGAAGGAAGAAGGAGGCATCTACCTGGAGCAGAACAAGGAAGATGAAGCGGTGATCCGCTATATGAAGGCCCTTCACCTATTTATGTACGCTTCCTTCCATGGAGCAGACCGGGAATTATGGAATATTGACCGGGAAGTACAGGAATTGCGCACGGCTGTGAAGGGATACCAGCTTCCCGTAGAGACGGAGCAGCTTTTGATGAGCTATGAGGAGCGAGAAGGCCGTTTCGATTCTGCGGAGGATTCATTGTACCGGCTTTTGAAATCCGGAACTACAGGAATTGGGGAAGGGACCGCATTTTACGAGAGACTTCTGAATCTTGAGGACGAGAAGCTTGAGCAGGGCAACCTGCCACGCGAAGAGGTAGAGGAGGGGCTTGCGGAACTTAGACGACGTGCCGAAGCCCCCGATGAAGAATAAGAGGATAGGAAATAACCCTAGAAAGGTAGCTGTCATTCATGGAAGCATTGCGGAAATTAATACATCAAATCGCGGAAGAGGAAAGCCTGATCTCCGCGACGCTCAGTCAGCGCCGCAAAACAGGCGAGATCCTTTATACGAAGGTTCAGATTAAGCCTGTTGAAATCAAGAAGACACTGAATTATCAGTTTGCCTTCCATTATTCGAATAAGGTGCTGCACGAGAACTTAAGCCCCTCTGAGGCGGAAGAGCGCCTGACCGGGCTGTTCGAGACCACGTTCCGGCAGGGCCTGATCTGCACCCCTGAGGCGGATTATCAAATCTTGATCAGTAAGAAATTCAAGGTATCGATCTTAACGAAGTCCCCTACCAAGCAGGCGGGCTCCCTCAGTCATAACCGTAAAAAACAGTATATTCTGGAGGAAGGAACCCCAGTTCCCTTTCTTGTTGAGCTTGGCATTATGAACGAAGACGGAAAGGTCTATGCTAAGAGATACGATAAATTCAAGCAGATTAACCGGTTCCTGGAGATGGTTCAGGATATTATCCCTTTCCTCCCTCAGGACCGCCCGCTGACCATTGTTGACTTTGGTTGCGGCAAGTCCTATCTCACCTTCGCTCTATATCACTATTTGTCGGTAGAACAGCGAAGAACGCTGAATGTTGTCGGATTGGATCTAAAGGCGGATGTGATCGAACACTGCAGTTTGCTGGCGAAGAAGCTCGAATATAAGAATCTGCGGTTTCTTGTCGGGGACATTGCCGAATATGATGAATTAAGTCAGGTGGATATGGTAGTCACGCTGCATGCCTGTGACACAGCGACGGATGCTGCACTGGAGAAAGCCGTACGTTGGGACGCTTCGGTCATTTTATCCGTTCCTTGCTGCCAGCATGAGCTGTTCGCGCAGGTTGAGGCTCCGGTTATGGAGCCGCTCTTGTCCCACGGCATCCTGAAGGAGCGCTTCTCTGCGCTGGCTACAGATGCTATTCGCGCCAAGCTGCTGGATATTATGGGTTACAAAACACAGCTGCTGGAGTTCATTGATATGGAGCATACGCCCAAAAATATTCTAATCCGAGCGGTGAAGGCTCCATCCGAACATCGCGACAGGCTGTGGGCAGAGTATCAGGCATTTCGCGACTTTCTTCAGGCTTCACCATACCTGGAGCGAGCCTGCGCTGATTTGCTTCCCCCATCGAAAGGGGTAGAGGTTTAACGAAGGTCGAGAGGTCAACACTAAGTGTTGACCTCTTTTTTAATGAATTTTTAGACATGTGAGGGCTTAGAAGTGGAAGGAGGGAGCAGAAGTGAACAGGGCAAAGGATACCGCTGGATCTGCCGCTGCAGGGGCCGCCGTCTGTCTCGCGGGGCTGTATGCCTGCATGCAGACAGGACTGTATTTTGACCGGGAGCTGTTCAAGGCGGCGGCAGCGCTGCTGCTGGGCGCAGCGCTCCTGCTCCTCCGCGTGGCCGCAAGGCGGGGAGGGGGGGGCGTGCTTACGCCCTTCCTCCCGTACCGAGCGGCCCTCTATATGGCCGGGCCGCTGCTGCTGTGTGCGCTGTATGGCGCACACCTTGCGGCAGGCCCGCTCTCGGCCGCGGCCACCGCGGCCGCTGTGCTGCGCTGGAGCAGCCTCGCAGCACTGGCCGTGCTGCTGCTGGCCGCGGCGGGCACCCGTGCTGGCCGCCGCTGGCTGCAGTGCGGCTGGACAGCCGCAGGCGCAGTGCTGGCGGGAACAGCGCTGGCCGCCGTGTATGGGCTGCTGCCGCTGCCCTTCGCCATTCTGCGCACTGCAGATGCGGATATTGCGGCCACCGGCGCACGGCTGGGCGGCCTGCTGCAATATCCGAACGTGTTCGGCGCCGTAATGGCGGCATTTGGGCTGCAGCAGCTGAGCAAGCTGGCGGCCAGTGCTGCGGGGAGGGGGCGAGCGGGATGGCGCTATGCGCTTCACACCTTGGGCCTTCTCCCCTTTGCGCTGTGCCTCATGCTGTCCGAATCGCGCGGGGCAGGGATCGTCGCAGCGGTGGGCTGGGGCTGTGCCCTGCTGCAAATGAGGACAGCGCGGGCAAAGCTGCGGCTAGTGCTGTATACGGTCGCCACGGCCGCAGCTACAGTGCCGCTCGGTATTCGTCTGGCTCAGGCCGGGCTTGCTCCGCCGCTCTATCCGTCGCTGCTGGAGCTTGTCTCTGGCCTATGCATCCTGCCGCTCCTAATGTGGCTGGCTGACCGGCTCATTGATTGGCAGGTGAGGGCAGGAATAAGCAAGAGAAGAGGGAGAGGAGGGGGGAATCATCTCCTCCTCTTGGCTGCACTGCTACTGGCGATCTTGGCGCTTGCAGCCTGTGGGAGAGGGCTTCTGGGTTTAGTGCGGCCTCTTGGGTTATGGCAGAGGGGCGGGGCAACTTGGGAATCCAGGCTGGTAATGTACCGGGATGCTTGGCGCCTAATGGAACAGGCCCCTTGGTGGGGGCAGGGCGGCGGGGTTTGGCGCTCCGTGTACCGGAGTGTGCAGAGCGCTCCTTATGCCGGGGCCGAGATGCACAGCGGGTATTTCAATCTGCTGCTGGATACAGGCGCTATCGGGCTAGCGATTTATGTACTGTGGCTTGGATTTTTGGGACAAGGCTTGCTGCGCAGGCGCAGCAGCTGGGCGCCGGCCTTTGTGGTCTTGGCTTTGCACCAGCTGGTGGATGTTGACATGCGATTCCACCTATCGCTTTGTTTGCTGCTCTGGGCAGCGGTGCTTGGGGGCGGTGGGACAGGAAGAAGACCTGACGAAGCTAAGGAGGGGGCCAGGCGGGCGAACAGGGCTGGCGGACAGATTGCTTCACAATGTGCGGCGGGGCTTAGTGCGGCGGCTTTGCTCGGGCTTAGCGCCGCCGGCTGGTCTGCTGCACACGGCATAGAGCTGTATCAGCAGGCGGTCTATACGCCATCGTCCTCTGAACGGGCAGCGGGACTGCGGGCAGCGCTTGAGTGGAACCCGCTGCTTGTTCCTGCTCGCCTGGCTCTTGCCAAAGGACTGCCAGCAGCAGAAGCGGCCAGCTTGCTGCAGGAGGGGCACCGCCTTGAGCCAGTGCAGCCTGAGCTGCTCTGGGGGATTGCGACGGCCCTTGGCCGGGCCGGCGACCCCGAGGCTCAAGGCTGGTTCATCCGGGCGCTGGCCCGGGACCCGTACAGCCTGCAGAAGCAAACGGCTGTGCAGCGGGAACTGCTGGCGCTGGCAGGGCAGCTGGTTCAGCGGGGCAAAGCTGAAGAAGCTCTGCAGGTAGCGGGTACAAGCCGCAGCTTGTACCATCAGTATGCTGAGCTGGCAGAGCGGCTTGCGGCCATTCCGGGGGCGCGGAATGACCGGGGTTTTGGACTGACTCAGAGCTCGGGCGCCTTTGCGGCAGAGCTGGCGTCCAGAGCCGCCGGGTTACGCCGTTCCACAGAACGCAGCGCGGAACGCCCGTTTTAAGGCTTCCTGGTCGACATTCCATAATTCGGCCAGCTCTCCGCTGACTTCGGTGTCCCACCAATCGGCGAGTTTCTTCCGGTTCCCGCCCTGTTCATGAATCCAGATTAGGTTGGCGATGACTTTACGGTAATAAAGCGTCTCGCCCTCCTCAATCAGATCCTTGGAAAGGTATACATTCATGCGCTTCAGCGTTCGATACAGCTCTTTGCTGCAGGTTCTTCGAATTTTGCGAGGGGAGGGCAGAGCGGCTTCGTGTTTGGGTGGCTTGAAGGCCATTTGCGATCACTCCTTTTCAAAATACAGCTTATGCACGGGAGCTTATGCCGGTGACCTGGGGAAAGTAGAATGCATGTCCTCCGGTGTGATAGAATAGACTGCAAATAGAGACCGTTAAGGAGAGAGGGGCAAGCAGTGGGATTTCTATCAGATATTGTCGCTAAGTTGCTGGAATGGGTCGAGCAGCTGGGTTACCTGGGCATTATGCTTGGGCTTATGATTGAGGTTATTCCTAGTGAAATTGTTCTGGCTTATGGGGGGTATTTGGTCCATGGCGGGCATATTAACTTTATAGGTGCAGTTTTCTTCGGGGTCGTAGGCGGCGTGATTGCTCAGATTTTCATTTACTGGATCGGGCGCTACGGAGGCAGACCCATATTGGAGAAATACGGCAAATATATTCTCATCCAGAAGAAGCACATTGATGTAGCCGAGTCATGGTTCCTGAGGTATGGGGCAGGGGTGATCTTCACCGCGCGCTTTATTCCGGTAGCCAGACATGCGATCTCGATTCCGGCAGGCATGGCCAAGATGAAGCTTAGCAAGTTTATACTTTTGACTACGCTGGCGGTTATTCCCTGGACGGTGCTCTTCGTGTATCTGGGCATGATTCTTGGAGAACAATGGGAGAATATCGATGAGAAGGCTTCTCCTTACATTATGCCGATCCTCCTCTCCGCATTGGCGCTGCTGATCGTGTACTTCCTGGTAAAATGGATGCTGTCCAGCCGGAAGAAGAATAAGAGCGAGTAGCAAACCTTCGGCTATAGATCAAACGATTAAAAGCACGCTTTCAGGCTAACCTGGCAGCGTGCTTTATTTATAGATATATAGATTGAACTAAAATTTTACATTGAGCTTTCTATCACCACGGCCTAATACGATCCTATAACGTTCATTTCTTTAGTTCATTCTATATAAAAACTTGCTATCTGGCTGCTCGCTCAGACGTTCCTTTACTCAAAGGCTCTTCATCCAGCCACAGAATGGCCGTAACGCCCCGAGGGTAGTATCTGCTGCCGCAGATAATTCCGGCCTTCATCTGATCACTCCAGCTCCAGTAAGCATTCTCGTCAGAGGTGAGCCAGGCGGCATGAGCAGCATCTGCTGCGTGCCCTTGTTCATCCCAGGGGTGGCCCAGGATGCGGCGGGCGATAAATTGGCAGAGATAGATTTTGCTGAGCCACGAATTGTCGCTTGTAGAGGACAGCTTCCATCCTCCATTCTCAAAGAGACAGACTCCCTTGGCCAGCACGGTATTAAAGTGAACGGAGAGGGCCTGGATGTAATCACCGAATCGGCCGCCGGGCTCCAATGCCTCCTCACAGCCCGTGAAGAGCGGGAAGATCAGCCCTTCAATGGCCGGAATGATCTTGGAATTATTGCCCTCCTTAATCACTGCCGGGATATGCCCTTCCGGCTGAACCTGGCCGGTAATCGTCTGTGCACATAGCACAGCCTGATGTCCGGCAAGTTTTGCAGCCTCAGGGAGCTGATGCTCTTCAAACAGCTTCTCCATGGCAACATAAGCGGCCCAGCATTTTCCGGCCAGATAGATGTTGTTGCGGGCCTGGCCAAGCGAGACATCCAGGCTGTCGTAGGTGGTAATCTCGGCACCGCCCATCGTTCGGGAACTGTCCAATCCCATGAGGCCGCTGCGCTGACTGGGCTCGGGATGATCACGGTGAACCATGCTCTCAAGGCACTGTTCGAACAGCCCAAGATGCTGGTTGAGCCAGTCCTGGTCTCCAGTCTGCTGCACATAAACAGCAGCAGTGAGCACCCAGTTGACCAGCTGCTCATGGGTCATATGAGAGAAGCAGTCGTCGATGGCATGCAGCTCATAAGTGGAGAAGCCGGGCCTTGAGAAGGAATTGGCCACGCCCATGTCATGGGTAAAGCTGATTCCGCCCGGATATTCCCGTTTCTCGCCCGGAAAACGGACGGTGTCAGTATAGCTGTATCTTTGGATAAACAGATCAAGTTCATTTTTGACGGTCCAGGGGTTCATTCGCAGCTCGTAGAATAGCTGATCCACTGTGAGGTCGAAGGTGTTCATCATGCGGTATTCGCCCTCATTCACAATCCAGAGTGGTTCTCCGTCATGATCTAGGAGCTCTGTTGAGCCATAGTAGCTGCGTATGGCATGAGCCAGCATGAACTGCTGGTCACCGCTTAGAGAAGCTGAGTGAATCAGCTGGTTTGCTGAGCGAGTGACCTCCAGCTTCTTCTCGAAGTGCTCCAGTGCATAGCCGGCGACCTCTTCAATATTGGAGTAGTACCGGGTGTAATAATAGGCTGCATCTATCCCCGTAGTCACAATCCCTCCGCGGTAAAAGCATAGAGCAAACCGGAATACGGCTTTCTCCCCCGGCTGAACATCCATGAGCAGAGCACCCACCGAGCCAAGGCCGAATCTGAGATTCTCCTCCACTTTGGGCTGCAGGATGCCCTCCAGGGAGAAGTATCCGCCTTCCCGGACGCGGGGATCCTTGGCAGCAATCGCAATGTGGCGGCCCTGTGCAATCCCGCTTAACTTGCCGCCGGTCGTATCCGAAATTCTGCGGATCGCGGTGTAGGGATCATTTTTTTGGAAGCCGAAGAAGGCTTTACGGGTATGAAGTCCTTTTGTATTATCAATTGTAATTTCTGCTAGAACAGCGGGCAACAGCGCGAATTTCAGCTCCTCTTCTTCAGCTTTTCCAGGCTCCGGGACAGGGCCGAACGGGGAGTAGAGGGTAAAGGTCAAATCGCCGGCCTGCCAGCTGTCTGTGGCTGCTTGGAACGTCCGGGAGATTTCATGTCTGGTAAAGGGTACAATCAATTCGGAAGACGATGAGGGGCCTGGCTGAAGGTCCTGTTCCTCGTCATCTGATGTATACCGGCTCCGGTCATTCCTGGCGTCCTCGAAGAAGGGCAGCGCCCGATACTGGGATTTCCCGTCCTCCTGCAGGCCGATATAGATGTTCTGATCAGGCGGGGAAGCGATTTCAAGATCAAAGCCGCCGCTTTTGCCCGGATAGCCCAGGGTGAAGCTGGCGAAGGCTCCTATTGGTGAATGGTGAGCATTGAAGAACATTTTTTTATCCATTCAGATTACCTCCTGTAATAGGTGAAGCTCATATGGTACGTTAAGTATAACAAGGTGGGAATTTGGAACCCATATCCAAATCAGCTGTTTATTTACCCAAATCAACCAGCGTTTGGACAGGGCTTGAAAGAGGAGGAGGATAGGCTTGGAAGGCTCAAAATATCAAATTGCAGACTATATGCTGCCCGATATGGACTCTACATTTCGGATTTTTGCAGCGCATGTGCGCACTGTTACGAAGGAATGGTTTTACCCGAAAGATCGCCATCCGCTCTTTGAAGTGAATCTTGTGCTGGAGGGGAGCCAGGAGATGATTGTCAACGGACGGCGCCATGTGCAGCAGCCCGGTGATCTAGTCCTGCTGCGCCCTGAGGATGTGCATGAAAGCCGTGTGATCGGCGAGCAGCCGATGACTTACTATTGTCTGCATTTTGACGTTGACGAACGGGTGCTTCGGGAGCTCCTATGCCATAATGAGCCAAGATACTGCCCCTCAGCAAGTCCTCTCGCTCAGAAGATTAGGCCGAGTCTTGATAAACTGATTGCGTTAACCTCATCCAGCAGCATGCCGAAGCTTGCCGACAAAATGTTGATCCTGTCAGCTGTATTTGAACTGTTCGCGGGACTTAGCGAAATCTTGTCGAGCTTTGCGGATAACGCTGAGGGCACCCGCACGATTGGTGTCGCCTCGGAAATCGCGGCTGCGCTGGAGAATAGTGTGAAGATGCAGGAGAGCTTAGCGGGGCAGGAAGAACAGGAGACTTCTCTTAAGACTATCAGAGAGATCACTGAGCAGCTGGGCTACAGTGCATCTTCCTGCAACCGGATGTTTCATCAGGTGTACGGCATGTCCCCGAGACAGTATTTATCTGCGTTGAAGCTGAAAAAGGCGAAGCTGGCCTTGATGGCTCCCGAGCTTTCTATAGAAGCGATATCCATCCGGCTTGGCTATAAGGATATTGCGCATTTCAGCCGTCAGTTCAAGCGTTGGACGGGGGAATCTCCGGCGAAATTTCGCAGCCGATTCCATACATAGCAGGGCGAGCGGCTTGCTTTCAGAAGCTTGGGGCAACTTGTTCATGGATGTACCTGAATGCTAGAATGAATTCATGATCACTGGCCTATAAATCAAGCGATGTTAACCATTTTGCAAAAAAGGGGATATGAGAATGAGCAGTAAGAAGAATGTAGCCAATAAGTTTGGCACTGGACTTCAGCCGAAAGAGTTCATCGCTTCTATGACGCGCAATAAAGAAGCTTTCCAGTCGTGGTACGATCAGTTCACCTGGGCTAATCAGGAGGATCGGGAGTTCTTTGAGAGCCTGAACCATAGGGATGATCTGCGTGTGCTTATTTTGGCTGCGGATTGGTGCGGAGACGTTGTGCGCAACGTTCCGGTTGTCTTTCGCGCGCTTGAAGTGTCGGGAATTCCTACGGAAGTATTGATCCTTGAGGAGAATCCGGAAGTGATGGATGACTTTCTAACCATGGGCGGAAGATCCGTGCCAATCGTAATTATTGCGGATACAGGCGGCCATGTGCTAGGACACTGGGGTCCTCGTCCAAAGCATGTACAGGAAGTCATGGTAGCCTTCAAGCAGGCTAACCCGGACCGGGAAGCCCCGGATTATGAAGCTAAAATTGCGGTGGCCCGCCAGGAGATGCAGAAGAGATATGGAGAGGGAACGGGAATTCACGCGGTTATTGTATCCGAACTGCGTGAGCTGATCTCGAAGGTTTAAGAGGATGCTGAATATTGAGTCTTTTTCACTGGGTCCCCTTCAGACAAATGCTTATCTTATCCAAGGCGAAGAGCCGGGGAAGGCGATCATTATAGATCCGGGGATGAATCCAGGGCCGCTGCTTCGCCGGATTGCTGATTTGGATATTGAAGCTATTTTACTGACACATGCGCATTTTGACCACATTGGCGGCGTGGACGAGATCCGTAAGGCAAAGGACTGTCCGGTTTATGTTCATCCTCTTGAAGCGGACTGGCTGGATACGCCTAAGCTTAACGGTTCAACGATGTGGCCGCAAGTAACACCACCTATTGCGGTAGATAGAGCTGAATACGATTTGGCGCAAGGGCAGAAGCTGAGTTTTCTTGGTCATGAATTCGAGGTATTTCATACACCGGGGCACTCTCCGGGAAGTGTCAGCTTTCTATGCGGAAATCACTTGTTCTCGGGAGATGTTTTGTTTCGTGCAGGAGTTGGAAGAACAGACCTTCCAGGTGGCCGGGAGCGCGACTTGATCGATTCGATCCGGTTGACGCTGTACCGCATGGAGGACGGAGTGACAGTGTATCCGGGGCATGGGCCAAGGACAACGATTGGGTATGAGCGGGCGCATAATCCTTATGTTCCTGGATCATAATGGGCTACTAAGGAATTTACCATAATTTCGGCGAAAAAAGTCAAAATGGCTGGACAACTAGAATTTACTTTGATAGGATATACTTAATTTAACAAATGTTAATTATCGCGAAGCACGCAAGCTGTGGAATCCATCCCGGTTTGCGTTCTTTTTTTGTCTAGATTTGGTATTTGGAGTTTGTCCAAGTTTGGTCCTTTGAAGGGGGAAACCGCTTGAATCCCGGAAGATATTATCCGTTTGATATAGAGACTATGGTCCGTAAGACAGGCTGCAGGCATCGTCGCTCTGATGATTGCGTGGATAGGGAGAGGAAGGAATTCTGCTTCAGAACTACCGCATGGAATCGTCTGTTTATGAAGCATGGCAAGATCGAGCAGCCTTGGCATGAACGTTTGGAGATCCATCGGCATAGAAAGAATACATAACCTAATTACAGCAATTCATCATTGCTCAGAAGGTCAATTTGGTGCAATTCATCCCATAGATGCCAACGCCACAATCAAATTTTATCAAATATACTTTATTTTCATAGTTTGCTTCCTTGACCAATCTTACTTCCATTTAGTAGGATAGAGAAATAAATTAACTCATAATCAGGGGGGTAGACGATGCTGCGTTTGGGAGAGAAGATTGTTATCGTCGAGGATGCTTTTGAGCAGAATCTTCCTGTTGGGGAATATGGCTACATTATTGCTTACGACCGTAATCCGGACAATGCGTTCGATTATGTCGTCCGCTGTCCTAAAGCGGGCCGCAATTATTTCGTTCCTGCGAGCGATATCGAAACCGAGGATCGGCTTATCAAGCAAGAGGTAGAGCGGGTAGAGCGTGAGGCTCTTATCGATTATGCCCTAGCTACGCATAATGAGAAGCTGTTCTATCAAGTGATGAACGGCGACACAGCTTATGCGGAGGAACCTATTGAACCAACACAGGAAGGTATGTCACAAGCCGAGTTTATCAAGCAGGTAAATCTCCGCGCTTGGATTTAAATGATAGGAAAGATCGGCAGATGCCGGTCTTTTTTTTGTTGCATTCTCTTATTCAGTTCTTGTCTTGTCTAACGAATTGTTCAGAATCCGTTCAGAGCTGCTTGATAGACTGACAGAACAGACAGAACAAGGCATGAAGAGAGGATGACGACAGCTTGGATTTTTCAAAAGGTAGAAAAATATGCTCGATGTTGATGGTGGTTATGCTGCTCATGGGAACTTTGTTTGGCATAGGGCAGGAGCGTGTTAAGGCCGACACGGGCGGTACAGATGCTGTAGGTACCCCGGAGGTTAAGGCTCCATGGACAGGCGCCGGAACGGAGGAAGATCCTTATCAGATTTATACTCCCGAGGACCTGATTGCGATTGGCCAGGATGAGAGCAAAGTGATCGACAAGAGCTTTATTCTAATGAACGATCTTAATTTAGGAACTTATACGGGCAGAGGTGAAGGATGGGTTCCTCTTGCTCCTGTACATTTATTTAACGGTAATGATCATTATATCCGAGGGCTTTATATGAATCGTACCGCAGATCCAGCGAACCCGCTGAACTCTACGAATAGCGTAGGATTATTCGCTGTAAACAAGGGAACGATCATGAATTTAGGTCTTCAATTAGCTTTTGTGGCCAATAACTTCGCATATACGGGTGGGGTTGCCGGAATTAATGAAGAAGGCGGCAAGATCATCCGCGTCAATGCTGGCGGCGAGATTCAGAGTACAGGCGGAGAGATTGGCGGTGGCATGGTCGGAGAGAACCGTGGACTCATTACAGAATTCACTTCGGCTATGAAATTCCAGTATTGCCACATTGATAAACTTGGCAGCATTGCTGGAGTGAATACTTCGACTGGGGATATTAACAATGGTACCTATATAGCCAAGGAAATCCCCTATGGAGCCAGCATGGTTCATACACTGGACGGTAAGCTGTCCTTTGTGTACACCAACTGTTACTACACGCTGGGCACTGCTATAGAAGTGCTGCCTACAGCCGAATATTCCAATCTCTACTATACCCATCAGGTAGATGATCCGACCAAGAACATCGGTACTAAGCTGACAGATGCTCAGCTGGCAGATGATGCGTACTATACGGATTGGGATAAGTCCATCTGGACCAAGCCTTTCCCCACATCACCACCGGGGTTTTATCCTTATATTATGCCGGGGAAGACGGAGCCTGATTCGAATTGGGTGAACGAAACAGATAGCGAGCTGACTTCTCTGAAGCAATCTTATTCCAGCAGCAGCGAGGTTTTTAGCTATCATCTAGTGTCGTCTAAGGAATTTGCAGATGATAATAAGTATTTTAAAATTGAAGGCGATAAGCTGCTGGCAGCACAGGATTTCGGAGACAAGACGGCGTTCAGAATTCAGGTTTCTGCAAGGGATAGCCGGAATTTTGTGACTTATTCTGATTTCTGGATCAGAGCCATGGCGCCTGCGAATCCAGATCCCAATACGGATCAGCCTGGAACCGGAACTCCTGGGACTCCTGAGATTCCAGCGCCAGCACCGGATAACGGACCTGTCGTAGTAGAGCCAACGACACCGAGCCTGCCGGATCCGGTTCCTAGCTATCCTTCTACGAGCTCTGGTAGTGGTACCGGTACACCGTCAGGTCAGCCTGCTTCTCCTAAGCTGATCATTTCGGTTGATTTAGGAACAAGTGAGAAGGAAATATTCAAGACCGGGTTAGAGCGGACAACAACCAATGGCAAGACAACCGACAAAGTTCACATGGATTCTGCAGAGTGGAAGGAAGCCATCGCTCAAGCGCAGAAACAAAACCAGAAGGAAATCCGCGTAGTTATTCCTGATGTGAAGGACGAAGTCGATCAAGTGGACTTCAATATATCTAAGAACGATATTAAAGCTGTGAACGAAGCGGGGCTTGGTTTTGAGGTCTATACAGATCATGGAACGATTGCGGTTCCTGCCGCATCATTGGAGGGTCTGGATGAAGACCTGTACTTCCGTCTTGTCCCTGTAAAAGACAGCTCTGATCAAAAAGCTTTGCTTACCCGGGTGCAAAATGAGCCGGTTGTGAAAAAGGCTGCTGATCAGGCGCCTACCCTCGCTTCACGGCCTGTGAAGATCGAGACAAATCTGTCCGACCGTCCGGTAACGCTGACCATTCCGATTCGGAATCGAGAGATTCCGAAAGATCCGGTACTTCGCAGCCAGCTGCTGAATTCGCTGGCGGTGCTGATTGAGACTACCGATGGCAAGGTTTCCTTAGACAAAGGCAAACCTGCCGAGCAAGAGGGAACCACAGGTCTTGAAGTTTCTACCAATGCGTTCGGAACCTTCACCATTTTGCAGTGGGACGGTGTGGATCTTACACCGGATACCGGCTATATCCACGGGTTTGTTGACGGTACGTTCCGTCCGAACGCCCCTGTAAGCCGCTCTCAACTGGCTGTAATGCTGGCGCGCAACCTGGGGATTGGACAAGGAGCTTCTAGCGTTAAGCTTAACTATAGCGATGTACCTGCTAATTCGTATGCTGTCAACGCTTTGGCAGCCATTAAAGAGAAGGCAATTATGAGCGGGGATGGCTATGGGAACTTCCGTCCAGAAGAAGCGGTAACCCGCGGTGAAATGGCGGCGATCATTGCCCGTGTTGAACAGCTTCCGCTGTCCAGCTCAGCAGCTGCAGATGGGTTTACAGATGTTAAAGGGCACTGGGCTGCATCGGTCATTCAGGCTGCCCAGAGCACAGGGTTAATCAAGGGATATGCAGACGGGACTTTCCATCCGAATGCGACTTTGACTCGTGCAGAAACTGTGGTCATTATTAACCGTATGTTCCAACTTCATGGAGGGCTGGGCCTGGATGATCAGGTTGTAGCTTGGAGCGATGTGCCTGCCGGTCACTGGGCTGCGGAAGATATTGAAATAGCGTCCCGAAAGTAGGCTTTAGGGATATATGCAAATCAGAGCGCCATTTGAGGCGCTCTTTTGCGTTGTTTCGCGTTAGCGGATTGAATTGTCCCGGTTTCTACAATATAATTTTATTCATCTGTGAGGACATGCTAGAATGGAACCACGAGGATTGAAGGATAAGGGGGTAACTTAGAAGCAATGAGCATTCAGATCAAAGATGTAGAGCATGTGGCCAAGCTGGCTCGCTTGAACTTGACCGATGAAGAGAAAGAGACGTTCACCGAACAATTGAACGCTATTTTACAATATGCTGAGAAGCTGAATGAGCTGGACACGGAGGGCGTCGCACCGACAACCCATGTGCTGCACCTCAGCAATGTCATGCGAGAGGACGAAGTGCATGAGAGCCTTCCGCAAGAGAAGGTCTTCCGCAATGCGCCGGAGGAAGAGGACGGGCAATTTAAGGTTCCGGCTGTATTGGAATAGACCAGGAACAGATTATGGAAGGAGGAAATGGAAGTGACGCTGTTTGATTTGCGTTTGCAGGAGGTACATAACCGGCTTCACGAGAAGGAATTATCCGTTACCGATTTGGTGGATGAGGCCTTTAAGGTGATTGGGAAGCGGGAAGAGCAGGTTAAGGCCTATCTGACTTTGGATGAGGAGGGGGCAAGAGCCCAGGCTGCCAAGCTTGACGACAAGCTTATGTCTGGCGAAGCCAGAGGACTCTTGTTCGGGCTCCCCGCAGGCATCAAGGATAATATGATAACTGAAGGGCTGCGCACCACCTGTGCAAGCCAGTTCTTAAAGAACTATGATCCGATTTACGATGCGACGGTTATTACCAAGCTGAAAGCCGCCGATACGGTAACGATCGGCAAGCTGAATATGGATGAATTTGCGATGGGCGGATCGAATGAGAACTCCAGCTTCTATACTACACGGAATCCTTGGGATCTCAGCCGTGTTCCTGGCGGTTCCAGCGGAGGCTCGGCTGCTGCTGTTGCAGCAGGTGAAGCCTACTTTACACTGGGCTCGGATACCGGCGGTTCGATCAGACAGCCTGCCTCCTACTGCGGTGTTGTCGGATTGAAGCCCACCTACGGATTAGTATCTCGCTATGGTCTGGTAGCATTTGCATCATCGCTGGATCAGATCGGGCCAATTACGAAAAATGTCGAGGATTCTGCTTATGTGCTTCAGGCGATTGCAGGCCATGATCCGAAGGATTCCACCTCTGCGAATGTGGAGATTCCTGATTATGTGAGTGCCTTGACAGGTGATGTGAAGGGGCTGCGCATTGCTGTTCCTAAGGAGTATCTTGATGGCGTAGACCCTAAAGTGAAAGAGGCCGTGATGGACGCGCTGAAGGTGCTCGAAGGCCTGGGCGCCGTATGGGAAGAGGTGTCTCTGCCGCATACGGAATACGCCGTAGCCGCTTATTATCTGCTTGCTTCCTCGGAGGCTTCCTCCAATCTCTCCCGTTTTGACGGGGTGCGCTATGGCGAGCGCGCGAACCATGCAGGAAGCTTAATGGACCTGTATTTGGATTCCCGCAGCCAGGGGTTTGGACCGGAAGTGAAGCGTAGAATTATGCTGGGTACTTACGCTTTGAGTTCAGGCTATTATGATGCTTACTATTTGAAGGCACAGAAGGTTCGTACTTTGATCAAGCGGGATTTCGATCAGACGTTCGAAAAGTTCGATGTCATTATCGGACCTACTGCGCCGACCACCGCTTTCCCGTTAGGGTCACAAGTTGATGATCCGCTGACGATGTATCTGAATGATATTCTGACCATCCCGGTAAGCTTGGCCGGCGTACCAGCCGTCAGCGTGCCATGTGGATTTGCAGACGGTCTTCCGGTAGGACTGCAAATCATCGGCAAAGCCTTTGATGAGGGCACGGTGCTCCGCACGGCCCATGCCTACGAGGTTCATACCGAGCATCATAAGCGGCGCCCGTCGCTATAAGCCTATTCTTTCAGGAGGATTACTTATGTCAACATCCAAATATGAAACAGTAATCGGGCTGGAAGTGCATGTGGAGCTGCATACAAAATCTAAGATTTTCTGCGGCTGTTCGACCGAATTCGGCGCACCTCCGAACACGCATACCTGCCCGGTATGCCTGGGACATCCCGGCGTGCTGCCTGTGCTTAACAGACAGGCGGTAGATTATGCGATGAAGGCTGCCATGGCCCTGAACTGCGAAATCGGCGATGTCAGCAAGTTTGATCGTAAGAACTATTTTTACCCTGACTCTCCAAAGGCGTATCAAATCTCGCAATTTGATCAGCCTATCGGCTTGAATGGTTATATAGATATTGAAGTGAATGGAGAGACGAAACGGATCGGGATCACCCGGCTGCATCTGGAAGAGGATGCAGGCAAGCTGACCCACGTGGATGGCGGTTATGCTTCTCTAGTCGACTTTAACCGTGTCGGCACTCCTCTGGTGGAGATCGTGTCTGAGCCGGACATCTCCTCGCCGGAAGAAGCGCGTGCTTATCTGGAGAAGCTGCGGGCAATCATGCAGTACTGCGAGGTTTCTGATGTGAAGATGGAAGAGGGCTCGCTTCGCTGTGACGCTAACATCAGCTTGCGGCCGCATGGCCAGCAGGAGCTGGGCACGAAGGCCGAGCTCAAGAATATGAACTCCTTCCGCGGTGTTCAGCGCGGCCTGGAGTATGAGCAGTATCGTCAGGCTGAAATCCTGGATGAAGGCGGACAAGTAGTTCAGGAGACTCGCCGCTGGGATGAAGCAATGGGGAAAACACTGACCATGCGCAGCAAGGAAGAAGCGCATGACTACCGTTATTTCCCTGATCCGGACCTTGTGACCCTGCATATTGACCAGGCGTGGAAGGATCGCATTCGCGCTTCCATCCCTGAGCTGCCAGATGCGCGCAAAGCCCGTTATACTTCTGAGCTCGGCCTGCCGGATTATGATGCAGGCGTAATTACTGCATCTAAGGCACTGGCCGATCTGTTTGAGAGCAGCCTTGAGTTTACTTCGGATGCCAAGTCTGTCTCGAACTGGATCATGGGCGACTTGCTCGGATATTTGAACAGCAACAACCTGGAGCTGTCCGAGGTGAAGCTGACCGGGCAGGGCCTCGGCGAGATGATTGGACTGCTGGAGAAGGGGACGATCAGCTCCAAGATCGCCAAGACGGTCTTTAAGGAAATGCTGCAAAGCGGCAAGCTTCCACAGCAAATTGTTGAAGAGCAAGGCCTTGTGCAGATCAGTGATGAAGGCGCCATTCTCACTATTGTGAATGAAGTGATCGCCGAGAATCCGGCTTCTGTAGAAGATTACAAGGCTGGTAAGGATAAAGCGATCGGATTCCTGGTCGGGCAAGTGATGAAGCGCAGTAAAGGCAAAGCTAACCCTGGCCTTGTGAACAAGCTGCTTGTTGAGACGCTTCGGCGTTAGGAATAAGAGAGAACAGATGTGGGGCGGTTCCTTCGTGTACCGCCTCTTTTCTTAGGGAAGGCGGTCGATAAGATGATTACCCAGCTTTCTTTACATGATCCGGATATACTTAGCCAGCTCTGGCTGCTGCAGCATCAAGCCTACAGGATGGAATCGGAGGCGATTGGTCTTAAGGATGCGCCTCCCTTAACGGATACGCTGGAGTCCCTGCAGGCTTCCCCCGAAGTTTTCTTCGGGCTTGTAACAGAGGAAGGAGAACTGCTCGGAGCAGTGTCGGTGAAGAAGACGCGGGAGACTTCTTATGAAATTACCCGGCTTATGGTTCATCCGGAGCATCTGCGCAAGGGGATTGCCCGCAGCCTGCTTCAACATGTGCTGGAAGTGCTGCCGGAAACATCCGATCTTACGGTTACCGCAGGTTCACGGAACCATGCCGCCGTAGCTCTGTATCAAGACTTCGGATTTGCCCCCGAGCAAATTTATGAGCCTTTGCCGGGTGTGGAATTGACGGTATACCGTAGAACATGGAGGCGACATGCTTATGAAGCTTGAGATTTGGAAGGAAGATAGCACAGTCTCCTCGCGTGATGCCGATTATAGGGGACAGTATCGGTTGTCCGCTATATTGGAAGCTATGCAGAAGGCAGCCGATTCTCATATTGAGGCAGCTGGAGTAGAGATAACAGATATGCTGAATCAAGGGATGGCCTGGATGCTGATGTCCGTGGATTTGGATATCCGCCAGGTGCCCCTGCTGCATGAAGCCGTGGAGATATCTACTTGGAACCGGGGCGCACAAGGGGTGCAGTGGCGGCGTGACTTTAATCTATCCTATGATGGGATTCATAAGGGAGGGCAAGTTTGGGCAGTGGCCCGCACGCTATGGACGCTGGTGGATCTTCGGAAGCGGCGGATTCTCCGTCCATCTGCCTTTCCGTATGAGCTGCCTGTCCATCAGCCGGTGACCGCTGAGGAGCTGCCGGAGAATCTTCTTGAGAAGCTGGCCATTCCCGAGAGCTTCGCGCTTCAATTGGCCCACGAATGGACGGTGCGATACAGTGGAATTGATGCGAACGGCCATCTTAACAATGCCAAGTATGCAGACCTCTGCCTTGATGCCATGCTGCGAGAAGAGCTGGATTGTATCACGCTTCGGGGATTTCGGATTACCTATTTCCAAGAGGCAGCCTGGGGCGATCAGATTCGCATATTCCGTACAGAAAAGCGTGATGGACAGGTATTTTTCCGTGGAGAGAACGCGGAAGAGAAGCGCTTGTTTGAAGCCTGTCTTCTTTTTGAAGGTTAATTTGACTACACAGCCTCGGGGGCCGGTGAGCCGGAAGCGGGGCCTTTTTTTCGTTGAGTCGGGCGGATTCAACCTGAATTTTCCGTTACGTATCGCCTTGAAAAAGGGTATGATCTTACAAGATAAGAGATGAGAGGAGGAGAGAATCGGCATGGCAAAAGAGCAAGTGAGCAGTTCTGACGAGAATGGCACGCCAAGGCCGAACGGGGCTCAAGCGCGCAAAGGCTATCGCCCGAGACGACGCAAGCGGAAGTTTGTTTCCGTACTGCTGACCGCGCTGTTTCCTGGCCTGGGGCATGTTTACCTGAAATTGTTCAGCAAGGGAATCGCTTTGATTTACTTGATCGCTATAGATCTTGCCGCCTTGATCTATTTCTCATCCGTTCGGATTCAAATAAATGTTCCTCTGCTGATTATTATGGGATTACTGGTGCCAATGATTTACTTTTATAGTATCTACGATGTGCTTCAGTCTACAGATTCCATGAATTCACGGAGCCGCAATCCGGTCAAGGCCGGGCCAGGACGCGAACTATTGAGGGGGACCGCAATCGGGGCAATGATGGTTGCCGGGGGGCTAATTGTATGGGTCCTGCGCATCAAGCCCAAGTGGCTTGAAGTCCTGATTCAAGAATGGGCGGGTTATATTTGCGCGGGAATCTTGGCCGCTGTAGGCCTATCTTTATTTATGCAGGAGATCAAATATCGGGCTGCGCGAACAGGCCGCTTTACCGCTTCTCTGCTGCTGCTAGGTGTAAGTGTCCTGCTGCTGCTTGAAGAGTTGACACAAGGGGATTTTCTGCTGCTATTAATCAATTGGTGGCCGGTATTGCTGGTGCTGCTTGGTGTGGAGTATATTGCAGTCCTGATTTGGAAGAGGCGCAAAGCAGCCCCAGGGCATGGGCGCCGCTTTCGCTTGGATATCAAAGGCATCCTTGGATCAGTGGTTGCAGCTGCCTGTGTGTTCGCAGTTACGCAGCAGGACCATTACCTGCATTTATGGAACAAGGTAAGCCTTGATCTGACCGCAGCAGGAACGGAATTTAGTGAGCAGAAGGGCTATTCCTTCCTCAAGGAACCGCTAACCATTCCTGTTAATTCGGATATGAAGGGGGTTCGGATTGAGAATATTAATGGCACTATTACAGTTTCAAGAGAACCCGTGTTTGAAGTGCAGGTTGAGGCCAAGGTCTATGTTGATGAAGTGCAGCGTGAAGAGGCGAAGGCCATTGCAGATGCGGCGGAGATTAATATCTCCGAGGGCGATAAGCTGTCTATCGTAGTGAATGACCGCGGCTATGGCCAGTCTGGTAAGAGACACCCGAGAGTCAATCTCCATGTGATCCTTCCTTTTAACCGTGATCTGACCCTTGATGCGACGACGACTAATGGCAGCCTGCTGGTGAAGAGCATTTCGTCCAGAAAAATAAAGCTTCAGACCGGGAACGGAGCTGTAGAATTAAGCGATATATACGGGGACGGGGACATTTCTTTGAAGACGCTGAATGGGGATGTCGCGCTGACGAATGTCTTCGGTGATGTGAATGCCGATACACAGGGCGGGAAAATGACCGCAGAAAATGTTCAAGGCTCTGCCAAGCTTTCAACTTTGGTGGGAGATTTGAACCTTAAGGATAATAAAGGGAATATTGATGTCTCCACCAAGAATGGGAATATCCGGGTAGAGGGTGCGGACCAAGGCCTAAATGCAGAATCACTCAATGGGAAAATTTCTATTCGCTCAAGTTCCATTGGCGGAGACTGGTCGGTGTATAGTGCAGTGGGAGAGGTTAATATTACACTGCCTTACTTTGGCAGCTATCATTTGGAGGCGTCAAGCGGGTATGGAGAAATTTACAGTAACCTTCCTTTTGAGAAAGATAATAAGAGGATCGAAGGAGAGCTTGGCGAAGGACAATATCAGATCAAGCTGGAGGGTAACAGCAACCTGCTTGTGAATCGGGAGAATCTTATTACACCTATGATGGGTGAATAGCATGGTTGATCTGATACTCTATCCTTGCGTTGACAAACGATTTAGAGTGAACGTACAATGAATGTGTTACAGGATTTTGCAGTATTTGTAAAGGCGGTGGACATATGACACGCGTGCAGCATGCCTTAGATAAACTCAAAGTAAATGGTGTCCGTATCACGCCGCAGCGTCACGCCATCCTTAGCTATTTGCTTGATTCGATGGGACATCCTACAGCCGATGAAATTTATCGTGCGTTGGAGCCGGAATTTCCGAATATGAGTGTGGCTACAGTCTACAATAATCTCAAGATGTTTATAGAGGCTGGTATGGTCAAGGAGTTAACCTACGGTGACGATTCGAGCCGTTTTGACGCCGATGTCTCGGATCACTACCATATAATCTGTGAGAAATGTGGAACAATCAAGGATTTTACTTATCCTTCATTAGAGGCTGTGGAACGTCAAGCTGAATCAGTGACCGGATTTAAGGTGCTCGGACATCGTTTGGAGCTTTATGGCATATGTGACAATTGTCAAAAGCATAAACAGAATTGATAAGAGACTGCGGCCTGATTTTAGAACGTGCGGAATTCCTTTCGGGGTTCTTCACGTTTTTTGTTTATATAGAGTGAGGAGAATCAGACAATGCAGGAGGTATGAAGAATAGCATGAGTCGACGAAGTATGTACAGAACCAGGAAGAAGAGAAGAACGGGCAGATGGTTGCTTCTTCTATTATTGATGGGGGCGGCCTATGCAGTGTACTACTGGTTCGTTCCTAATCATGCCCATGTAGATCCAGACTGGAAAGGCCGCGCTAAGCCGATCTTTGCGAAGGGCCTTGTGATGGATTACTCTGCGGCTGGTACAGGAGATAAACTGCTGATTCCACTGCCGGTCATTCAGAAGGAGATTGATTCTAACGTACGGTATGAGGAGGACAGCGCTTCGATCGTCATGGCTACGCCGGACAAGCTGGTTCGCCTTAAAGTGAATCAAGCTTATGGCGAGATGAATAATCATAAGCTGAGCTTAACGTCCTCGCCAAGTGTCGCAAGCGGAGTTCCTTATGTTCCGGCCAAACTGATCGAGCAGCTGTACGGAGTACAATTTAAAGAGGATTCAGCATCGGGAGTGGTGCATATCTATAAGCCGGGCGAACGCATTGAGCGGGCGCAGGTAGCTAATAACAAGGAGGGAACAGCCCCCCTTAGGCAAGAAGCAAGCATTCATTCCCCGATCTATGCAGATGTCCCATCGGGGGCTAATCTTCGATTGCTTCGGGCTGAAGGAGAATGGTATTACGCGCAGACAGACGGCGGATACACAGGGTATATCCGGCAGAAGGAGGTAGTTCCTCAACAGGAGGCGACCATTCCAGAGGTGAAAAAAGCCGTCTCACCTGCGGAGAAGCAATGGAAGAACAAACGGGTTAATCTGACATGGGAGGCCGTGTATCAGGTGCCTGCCAGTCCGTCCCGGATCGGGCGTCTTCCCGGGGTAAATGTTGTTAGTCCGACCTGGTTCCAGTTGAAGGATACGAAGGGCAATGTGAAGAACAAAGCTGATAGGGCTTATGTAACCTGGGCCCATCTTCAAGGCATGCAGGTTTGGGGGCTCTTTAGCAACAGCTTTGATGCCGATTTGACCTCGGAGGCAATGGCTGCTTATGACAGACGGCTAAATGCAATTAATCAAATGGTAAAGTATGCAAAGCAGTACGATCTGGACGGAATCAATATTGACTTTGAAAGTGTTCATACCAAGGATGGGGATAATGTTACCCAATTCTTGAGGGAGATGCGGCCGCTTGCTCACGCTGCCGGCTTGACACTGTCCATAGATGTAACGCCTAAATCGAACAGTGAGCTTTGGTCCAAATTTTTGAACCGCAAGGAGCTCGGCAGCATTGTTGACTTTATGGCGCTGATGGCTTATGACGAGCACTGGGCGGCGAGTCCCCAAGCGGGGTCAGTGGCTTCACTGCCCTGGACAGAAGCTGCGGTAACGAAGATTTTGGAGGAGGATGAGGTTCCTCCAGCCAAGCTCATTCTGGGAGTACCCCTTTATACCAGAGTCTGGACGGAGAAGACGGAGAACGGAGAAACTAAAGTCAGCTCCAAAGCGATCGGTATGGATAAAGCAGAGGAAATTATAAAGCAGCTTAAGCTTGAGAAGAGCACTCCCGATAATACTGGCCAGAACTATGTGCAATATCAGGAAGACGGTGCGCTGAAGCGAATTTGGCTGGAGGATGTGGATTCTCTTGAACAGAGAGTGGATTTGGTTCATAGGCTGAATTTGGGGGGGATTGGTTCGTGGAACCGGGGCTTTGCCTCCAAGGAAGCTTGGGAAGTACTGAGTAAGGTGAATGAGTAGAATTGGCAATCATAGCATTGAAGTGATCATACTTGCATGTTCACAGCACCATAGACCGTAAGCCGTGCTTGTTAGGCTTCAGCGGGATATGGTGTTTTTTTATTGTACCCTCAAAAGAATTTAAACCTTAAATCGTTGGTTTGCCGCCTGCCAATCAAACAAGGAATCCTATAGATTTATAGGTGCAGATCATGACATTTATAAATTTTGAAAGGGGTTACAGAAATGAAGAGATGGATGACCTTGCTGTTGTCGGCCATACTTCTGGTTTCCTTAGCAGCTTGCGGTGGCGGTAACGGCGGCAACAACTCCAAGAATGCCGAAGGCACGGGTGGCAGCGGAGGTGAGAAGAAAGAGGAGAAGGTGGAGCTCACCTTCTGGACTCTGGGAACGGCCGGTTATGACAAGCTTGTTGAGGAATGGAATGCGGCCCATCCCAATATCCAAGTGAAAGTACAGAATACTGGAGATCAGACGGCACATCACAACAATCTGATCACAGCGCTTTCGGCTGGTTCAGGGGCTCCTGATATTTTCATGCTTGAAATTGCCTTTATGGAGAAATTCATTAAGAACCAGGATAAGTTCTATAACTTGTATGATTTAGGCGCAAAAGATATTGAAGGCAACTATCTCGAATGGAAATGGAAGCAGGCCCAGTCCAAAGACGGCAAATTCCAGATTGGGCTGCCAACGGATATCGGCCCGTCCGTAGTTTATTACCGTGCAGATCTCATGGAGAAGGCTGGCATTCCGTCAGATCCGGTAGCCTTTGGCGAAGCGATCAATACATGGGATAAGTTCGCTGCTGTTGGCAAGCAATTTACGGATAAGACGGGGGTTGCGTTTGTCGACAACACCGATCTGATGTTTAATGCGCTTCGTGACCAAAGCGATAGCGAAATCTATTTTAAGAAAGAGGACGACTCCTTTATTGGAGACACCAATCCTCAAATCAAGAAAGCTTATGACCTGACGGTAAAAGCGATTCAGGAGAAATGGATCGGCAAAACCGTACTGTGGTCTCCTGAATGGGGGGCGGCCATGAACGAAGGCAAGGTTGCTGTCGTCCTTGGCCCGGCTTGGATGAAAGCGAACATTACCGGCAACGCTCCGGACACCAAGGGTAAGTGGAAAGTCACCCAGCTTCCGGAAGGCTCAGGGAACTGGGGCGGCTCCTTCTTGACCATTCCTAAGGAAACGAAGCACTCGAAGGAAGCCTATGAATTTATCACCTGGCTCGATAATCAAGACCAGCAGCTGAGAGCCTTTGAAAGCTCTGGCTTGATGCCATCCATCCCTGCGATCTATGATACCGATACCTTCAAGAATGCAAAGGATGAGTTCTTCAGCGGACAGAATATCGCGACCGAGTTCGCGAAGGCGGCCCAGAAGATCAAGCCTGTCTATTATGGACCGCTCCACGATACAACCGATTCCTATTTCAAGTCTGCGCTTCGGAATGTGATCGAGAAGAACTCGGACCCGGCAGCAGAATGGGATTCCGCGGTGAAGCAGTCGAAAGATCTGGCCAAACGCGGCGGCTGATACCTGTAGAACGGTACGTACAGCGTAATGCATGAATTGTCAAAGTCCTTGAGGAGCCTTGGGTCCTCTTGGACTTTGAACGCTGTAAGCCTGCTTATGTGCTTAAGAGAGGATATTAATGGAGGTGCGGTATGAGCCAACTGGAACCGAAGCTATCTGACGGAAAAATGCCTTCCAAATCCAAATCGTTTTGGACGGAGAAGAAGAAAAGCGCGGGAGTCGCTTATTTATTCATATCCCCGTTTTTTCTTTTGTTTGCGATTTTCGGCATTTATCCGATTATATTCACGTTCTATCTTTCCTTCTTTCGTTGGGACGCCTTAAGCCCAATGGAATACGTCGGGTTTGACAACTTTAAATTTGTGATCGAGGACCCGACATTCTGGATTTCCTTTATGAATACGATTGTGATGGCGCTCATGGGAACGATTCCCCAGTTGATTGTAGCGTTGATCCTGGCCGTCATGCTGAATTCATCAATAACTCGGTTTAAAAAAGCGTTTCGAACCCTGTACTTTTTGCCTAACATTACATCCATTGTCGCTGTAACCCTGGTGTTCAGCTCTTTCTTCGGCGGAGAAGGGATCGCCAACTGGATGCTGACAAGCATAGGACTGGATCCTGTAGCCTGGAACTCGGGTTGGTGGGGTGTGAAGATTGCGATTTCAATTATGGTCTTCTGGCGCTGGGTTGGATACAATGCGATTATTTATCTGTCCGGTCTGCAGAGCATTCCACATGATCTCTATGAAGCAGCTACGATTGACGGGGCAAGCCGGCGTCAGCAGCTGACCTCGATTACACTACCGCTATTAAAGCCCTTTGTAGTGTTTACCGTTCTGCTGTCAACAATCGGTGCCCTGCAGCTGTTCACGGAGCCCTATGTGTTCCTCGGTCAGTCAGGTACGGGATCAACACGTCAAGAAGGGATCACGATGGTGATCTATCTGTATAGCGAAGCTTTCCGCAATTCGTTCTTCGGAACGGCAGCATCGTCTGCGGTTATTCTGTTCTTCTTTACTATATTGTTCTCGGTTGCCAATCATTGGTTAAGCAATCGCATGAACGGAGAGGATGGAGAAGCCTGATGAGTAGAGCTAAGAAACCGGGACAACCCCACATCGTTTCCAAATTCTTTTATTATTTGCTGCTGACGGTGGGAGCCTTGATTTCGATCTTTCCGTTCTATTGGATGTTTGCCATTGGAACCAATGATCGCAGTGCAGTCTTCCATGTTCCCCCTAAGCTATCTATCGGCAGTCAGCTGTTTGACAACTTTGAGCGGGTGCTTGAGCGTACTTACTTTTTCAAAGCCTTGTTCAACTCTGCGCTTGTATCGGTAACGACCACCGTGCTAGTTCTCTTCTTCTGTACCTTGGCCGGCTATGCTTTTGCTAAATATAAGTTTCCGGGGAAAAATATACTATTCATGTTCGTCCTGTTTACACTATTTGTTCCACAGCAGCTGAGCGTACTGCCTAACTATGTCATTATGGCTAAATTCCACTGGATCGACACCTATCAAGCGATCATTGTTCCAGGGATGGTCAATGCCTTCGGGATCTTTTGGATGCGGCAGTATATCTCATCCTCGGTGCATAATGAACTGCTTGAAGCTGCCAGGATGGACGGAAGCGGTCATTTGAGAACCCTGTTTAACATCGTGACGCCGATTATTAAGCCTGCACTGGCGACACTTGGGATTTTGACATTCATGAACGTCTGGAATGATTTCTTCTGGCCGCTTGTTGTTCTCAAGAATAAGGAGCACTTTACCATTCAAATCGCGCTTCAGCAGCTGTTCAGCAACAAAGATGGTCTGGACTACGGAATGATCATGTCGGCGACCTTCTTTGCAACACTGCCGCTGCTAATCGTGTTCTTGTTCTTCAGCCGATGGTTTATTGCCGGGCTGACCAGCGGGGCGGTAAAGAGCTAATTATTTGACGAACATGGCCGTTTGGAGGTAGGAAAAACACAGCTGCAGCGGGAATATGTATGAAGAGAAAGAAAGCGTTTCCCGAAAGGATGGCTGTTTCGTGAATTTGCAGCGAAAATTTAGGCTGGGCATTATTCTGCTTGTTTTTATTCCGGTAATTATGATGGGGACCGTTTCCTACTTCATATTTTCAGGAATGAATGAAGAGAAGACCAATAGTTTTTACAGAGTGTCACTACAAGATACAGATAGGAAGCTGGAATATGCCCTTAATGAAATAAATGCTGTATCGGACTTGGCAATCATTCAGCCCAGTGTGCAGCAGCTGCTGAAGCACCCGCCGGAAAGGGTCAGCAGCGAGCTTGCTCAATCCTTGAATAATTTGATTATGGCGCATCCGAAGATCACCTCGTTTGCGCTTTTTTCCAATCATAAGCTGCTGTATGGAACGGGGATCAGTGCATCCCTCTATCCCGTTCCCCAAGAGGCCCCTTGGTATTCCCGCAGTGTAAATCTGCAAGGTAGGCCGCTGTGGCTCGGTCCCGGAGAGAATGGAACGTACCGGACAGACAGTCCGGTGCTGATTCATACCCGGCTGATCAAGGACTACTTCTCGTTGCAGACAATTGGCTCCATCATGATCACCGTCAAGCCGGATGTGCTTGAACAAGCGCTTTGGGGAACAAGTACCATAGCGGATAGTGATATCTTGCTGCTTAGCCGAGAAGGAACGGTCGTGTTCGACAAATCCGGCGATGCTGCCGGCAATATTATTCCTGCCGAGCTGTGGCAGCAGCCTAATGAGCAAGGGTACCAGATCGCCAGGTATAGAGATGAGGAATCTATGATTACTGTAGTTCCCTCAGCTCATGAAGCGTGGACCCTTGCAGCGGTTACTCCATTAAGCACGCTGCACCGGGAATCGAGTGCCATTCGAAGTATTGCCATCCTGCTGATTCTGTTAACCCTCCTCATGGGCTTTGTGTTTGAGCGTATATTTGTTCGACGTGTGGTCCGTACGATTATCATCAGTGCACGCGGGATGAAGAGAGTCGAACAGGGGCAGTTCACCCAGCTGAAGCCACCAACCCGCTGGAACGATGAGACGAAGATGCTTGTCGATGGCTTTAATCAGATGAGCAACCAGATCCGAGATTTGCTTCATGAGGTGGAGCGTGAGCAGAAGCGTAAGAAGGAAGCGGAGATGAATGCGCTTGTGGCCCAGATCAATCCGCATTTTATTTATAATTCGCTAGAATCCATAAATTCTATGGCTGTCCTAGCCGGTAATCGGGAGATTAGCAGAATGGTGATTTCGCTTGGGAAGCTGCTTAGAATCAGCATCAGTGAGAACATCGAGGCCATTGCCTTGTCTACAGAGCTGGAACATGTGAAGCATTATTTGAATATTCAAAAGACGAGGTTCCGGGATAAATTTGATTATGAGATCAGTTGTCCGCCAGAGCTGCGAACCTTGATGACATTAAAGCTGATTGTTCAGCCTCTGGTAGAGAACGCTCTATATCACGGGATCGAGCCGATGCCTGAATCTGGATTTATACGTATTGAAGCCATGGAGGTCGGGCGTGATCTTGTGATTGAGGTGGCGGATTCGGGCAAGGGATTTAATCCTGAGGGGTTGGAAAGAGCTTTTCATCAACCGGTTAAGGAGAGCAAATATAAGAACAGCGGTGTAGGGCTCAGAAATGTGTATGAGCGCATTCGAATTCAGTACGGCTCACCTTATGGGATTCTTGTATGTTCTGCCGAGGGCTTTGGTACGGTAATTAGAATCCGTATCCCCAAGCAGTGGAAGGGCGTAGGAGAAGGGGAGAACCTGATATGAATCGTTCTATAAGAGGACTGCTTGTTTGTACCGCGTTAAGTCTGCTGATGTGCTCAGGGTGCAATTTCGAGCTTCTTCCTGCCAGAGAGAAGGTTGCGGAGGAGAAGATCACACTTACATTTCGGCATTTCTGGGTAGGTAAGCATGATGAGCCTGTGGAGCGGATTATAGCGGATACGATCAAGAAGTTTGAGGAGAAGCATCCCCATATCAAAATCGACTTTGAGGGACTGGATCAGACCATCCACCGCGAGCAGAAGCTTAAAAGTGAAATGGTGACCGGAAGGCCGCCGGATATATTCAGTCTCTTCGGAGGTGCGGAGATTGAGCCCTATGTGCAGACGGGAAGGCTGCTGGACTTAACGGGTTTTCTTAAGGATGAAGATCTGTATGGCAGATTCAAAGACTTAAGTCTGTGGACATTTGATCAGAAAGTGTACGGGATTCCTTTTGAGGGGAATGCTGAGCCTCTCTTCTACAACAAAGAACTGTTTACGAAGCTTCGAATCTCTCCGCCCCAGACGATCAGCGACCTAATGAGCATCATTCCTGTGCTGACGCACCATGGAATCATCCCGTTTGCGCTAGGTAATAAACAGGAATGGCCAGCAGCTATCTATGTTCATTATTTCATGGATCGGCAGACAGGCTCCGGGAAGTTCACTCAAATTATTAATGGGAGGGCCTCTTTTACGAATCCTGAATATCTTCTGGCCATGAAGAATTTTGACAGGCTCGTGAAGATGGGCGCTTTCCCGCACAACGCTAACCAGCTTAGCTCTGAAGAGGCGGTGGAACTGTTTACACAAGGCAAAGCTGCAATGTACTTAAGCGGAAACTGGGACATCACCTTATTTCAGAAGGCAGCTCCAGGATTCTCTACTCAAATTGGTGTGCTCTCCTTTCCAACCCTGCAGGAAGGGGACGAGGGCTCCTTGGCAGGAGGGTATACGGTAGGATTGGGGTTATCATCAGCGCTCACCGGCAGCAAGCGGGAAGCTGCATTGGAATTTATCGCAGAAATATACAAACCTGAAGTGCGCGCGAAGATTACTGAGGAGGCTTATCGGATCCCCGTGATGTCAGGGGAGGTTCAAAAGGTCGAAAAGGATTCCGTCTTTAATCAGGTCATTGCACTGACTGAGGCTAGCAAAACTAAGTTTGTCCCTTATGACAATATGCTTCCCCCGGAGATCAAGCAGGTTTTTCTTCATAGTATTGCAGGAATTGTTGATCAGCAGGTCACCCCGGAGGAAAGCTTGGAGCGCTTGGAGCAGTCTTTAAATAATTATCGGAAGCTCATTCAGAACAGATAAGGAAGGGGGAGGTACCATGGAGCGAGCTTATCGGGTTCTACTGGCGGATGATGAGCCGATTATTTTGGAGAGCTTGAAAATGGCCATACCTTGGGATCAATATGGCATGAAGGTGGCGGGTGAGGCGAGAAATGGACAGGAGGCGCTGGAGGCCGCTGCTGTGATAAAACCTGATATTATCGTTAGCGATATACGTATGCCTGTGATCGATGGGATACAATTCATGCGTGAATTGAAGAAGGGTAGGATGGACCAGGAGCCGTTGTTCATCGTGATTAGCGGCTACGGTGAATTTGAATATGCGCGTGAGGCTCTGCGAAGCGGCGCGTTTGATTATATTCTGAAGCCGATTGATCATGAAGAGCTGGAGGAGATTGTTGCCAAGGCGAAGCTGGAGCTGGATGTTCGCCGGAATCGAAAGCTGGAGGAGGAGCAGCTGCAATATTCACTTCAGCGGCTGACGGCATTTGCTAAGGAAAGGCTGTATACGGAGTGGATGGACGGCCAACCCTCATTCCCAGCCATGCAAGGAGATAGTGATGTAGAGCTCTTAAAGGACCCATACTGTCTGTTCCTGGTTCGGCTGGATCGGCTTCAGCAGGCCTCCGAAAGATGGAGAACCGATGAGAAGAGGCTATGGTTCTTCGCCGTAAACAACGTTCTTAAGGAATTTGGGGATCAGCATGGCTGCTTTATGGTTTTTCCTTATTACAGCGGGGAGTGGCTGCTCATATTTCCCGAGATGACCAAAGAAGAGAAGCTTAAGCTCGGGGAGCAGCTTGTACAGGTGATAGACTTGTGTACTAAAATGACATGCACTGTTGGGATCAGCAGCCCGGCTATGGGGCTGGAGCAGCTGCGTAGCAGTTATCGCATGGCTTCGGATGCGCTGCGCCAAGCTTTTGTTCATACGGATCAATCCGTGTTCCTTCATGGAGAACTCAACGAGAGTTCAAAGCTTGCTTCTATGTATCCCGGAATGATAGAGAAGCGTCTAATTGAGGCGATCAAGACGCTAAATACAGACGAAGTTGAGGCTGCGATGTCGCTTCTTCTAAAGCATTTGCAGCAACCTGGAGCAAGCAAAGAAGGAACGGTAAGGATTTGCCTTGAGTTTGCTATTGTCGCTCGCAGGCAGCTGGAGATGATGATCCCTTCTTCACCGGAAGTGGCTGAAGAGGATTCAGAAGATATACTGGATGCCTTGGAGCAGGCTGACAGCCTTACTAAGCTGATCAAGACGCTGCAGGAACGCCTTATGGATTGGCTGCATCTGGCGGCTGAGGGCAGACACGGTGAGACAGGAGACAGTCTGATTGATCAGGCTAAGCTATTTATTGACGCTCATTATCAGGAAGACATAGGCATTGAGGATGTTGCAGATTTCATTCATATCAGCTGCAGCCATTTCTGCACCTTGTTTAAGCAGAAGACTGGGAGCACCTTCTTGGAGTATTTAACAAGGCTGCGCATCGAGAAAGCGGAATTTATTCTCAAGAACTCTGAGGTGAAAGTTTTTCAGATCGCGCCGCTTGTCGGATATCAGGATCCCCGCTATTTTACCCAGGTGTTTAAGAAGATAACCGGAAAAACACCAACCGACTACCGGATCTCCTATCAATCCACACAATCGAGATAACCTGTTTTCCTCATTACAAAATTGACTCCATTTTGAAGAAGGAAACCATGAGGTTATGTAGAATCTAAATATATCGAATTGTGTGTATAACAAACAGGAGACGGAGGGACAGTGTGGGATCTACAAACTTTTCATTTATCGGAGAAGAGACGATCGGGCGCCAGGCATTTGGGGCGATAGCATACCGTCACAATGTCGGAGGCTTTCATGGACCATTGCTGCATGATTTCGAATTGTTGATTCTGGTTATCTGCGATCATACCGAGGAAAAGCTAAAGATTGAGCACTGTGCCAGTGAGGGGCAGCGCTATCAGCTTCTGTACATTAGCTCTGATGATTTACAGCAATGGGTGCTCTCGGGCGATAACCCGGACGTCGTGCGCTG